>JAJGAH010000072.1 GCA_020844525.1 Eubacterium sp. | reverse complement strand
CGGCTGCATCTTATTGCGGATGCCATCCAGTCCGGCAGACAGAACAACGGCAAATGCCAGGTAAGGATTGCATACCCCATCCGGGCTTCTGTACTCAATCCGCGCCTGATTTGCCTTTCGGTGCGGTACACTGATTACTGCCGAACGGTTTGCCAGGTTATCTGACCACGCCACCTGCGTCGGGGCGTCAAATCCGGGGATCAGTCTCTTATAGGAATTCACAATCGGATTGGTAAACAGCGTGATTGCCTTGCTGTGTGCAAGGAGGCCTGCCACAAACTGCTGACCGATTTCAGAGAGAGAACCGTTCCCGTCCTCTCCGGCAAACAGATTTTTCCCCAGCTGGTCCCTGCAGTAAATATTGATGTGCATGCCGGACCCATTGATGCCCTCTGTCGGCTTCGGCAGAAAAGTAGCATAAAGGCCATGCTTCTTGGCAATCGTCTTTACTGCCATGCGGAATGTCACGACATCATCTGCAATCTTATCCGCACGGTTCTCCGCAAAATCAATCTCATGCTGTGCAGGAGAGATTTCATGATGAGAGCCGATTACCTCAAAATCCATATCCTCCAGCGTAAGGATAATGTCTCTGCGGACATTCTCCGCGAGATCCAGCGGCGCCACATCATAGAAACCCGCAATTTCATGGGTCGTTGTCGTCGGGTGTCCCTCATCATCTGTATGAAACAGGAAAAATTCCAGCTCCGGCCGGATTTCAAAGTTCAGGCCCATCTCACGCGACTCCTGCAGCACCCGCTTCAGAACCTGACGGCAGTCTCCATCAAAGGGCTTTCCATCCTCGGTATAAATATCGCAATACATACGCGCGACCTTCCCGGTCTGCGGCCGCCATGGATAAATCTCAAATGTATCCAGATCCGGATAAAGATATAATTCCTCAACACCATCCTGAAGACCGCCAATCGCAGATGCCTCAAAGGTGCACTCATTATTCAGTGCCTGCTCAAGATGACTGGCTGTAATTGCCAGATTCTTCGGCATACCGAAAATATCCGAAAACTGAAGACGGATGAACTCTACATCCTCCTCCTCCACGATTCTGAAAATATCCTGCTTTGTATATTTCCCCATATGCTTTGACCTTTCCCGAAACAAATCTGAAACGCACAGAGTTCCGCAATTTACATGTATGACATCATAACTTTCAGAATGATGCATGAAAATACTTATTTTATACCATAGCCTCTGTTAAAAATAAAGTATATACCATACACCTGATGGTCTATTTGAAAAAAGCACCTTGAAGATGCCCTGCAACTCTGATAAAATAGACATGTTTTGGAGATGTACTCAAGTGGCCGAAGAGGTCGCACTCGAAATGCGATAGGTCGGGTAACCGGCGCAAGGGTTCAACTCCCTTCATCTCCGCTAAAAAGGCGTGATGGACACATGTCAGTCCATCACGCCTTTTTCTATATAAAACCGGGTTGTTATTTTTTCCTGACGTCTGTCAAAAACCGTATTGTTGCTCTGCAGGGGCCTCCTGCTTCGAAAATTTCAGATGTCAGCTGATCTTATGCTGCCCGAGAGTCCGGCAATCCAAGGAGTGTTAAAAGGGGAGGGATCCGAACGGCTGTACCGTCCGGGCCCCTCCCCTTCCTTTCACTGTATTGAATTTCAGTGCATTGTTATTTCGAATGGCTTAGTATACTGCAGCCCACTCATCAATGTTGCTCGGATCAAACTTGAACGGCTGTCCAAGGATAACCTCAGAAGCTCCGTCAGAATTTGCAGTTACCTTGTACGGATTGCCATCATTCAGATCTCCGGCAGAGAATGTATCTCCAACCTTTCCAGTGATTGTACCGTTAACCAGTGCTACAGAAGCATATGCACCAAGAGCACCAAGGTCAATCGGGTTCCACAGGAACATGTACGGGCAGGAGTGAGAATCATCATCACCGATGTACTCCTTCATCTCAGACGGAAGTCCAAGTCCGGTAAGCTTTACAGAAGACTTCTGATCCTGCAGAACCTTTGCAGCTGCAGCAATACCAACAGTTGTCGGGGAGCAGATAACCTTCAGGTTCGGATACTTTGTCAGAAGAGCCTGTGTCTGGTCAGTGGACTTCTGCGCTTCATCATCACCATAAGCGATCTCATCAAGCTTCAGATCTGCATACTTGTCATCAGACTCTGCAATCTTCTTCATGGCGTCAATCCATGCATTCTGGTTGGTTGCCTGAGAAGTAGCAGAAAGGATTGCATATTCACCGGAACCACCGGAGATATCATATACAGCATCCATCAGGGCCTGGCCGATTTCCTGAACACCAGCCTGGTTGCAGAATACAGAACGGTAATCAGCGTCTACATCGGAATCCAGTGTGCAGACCTTGATGCCTGCATCAGATGCCTGCTTCAGAGCTGCGTCCAGTGCGCTGGCATCATTTGCTGCAACGGCGATGGAGCTTACACCCTGAGAAATCAGAGACTGAATAACGGTGATCTGCGCATCTGCGGTTGCGGAATCCGGATAGGAAACGATGATCTGATCATCCTTGCATCCCAGTGCCTTCAGTGCATCCTGGAATCCGGAAGCCTCTTTCTCGTTGAACGGGTTTCCTGCTGACTTCGGAACCAGTGCATAGGTGCCGCTTACATCGCCGACGCTTGCTGTGCTGCCGGATGTGGAAGCCACAGCCTCGGATGTTCCGGACGTTGCTGACGTGCTGGTGGAAGCAGCTGCAGTGGAGCTGCTGGATGCAGCAGTGCTGGTGGAAGCAGAGGTGCCTGATGAGCTTCCTGTGGATGCGGACTGGCTGGTGGTTGTTGAGGAGCTTCCGCATCCTGCAAGCAGTCCGGCAGCCATCGTTGCGGTCAGTAATACGCTAACTACCTGTCTTTTCATTGTAAATCCCTCCTAAGATATGTTTTTGTTCATGTTGAACAATTACTTCGGAAATCTGCATTGATTTCCGTTCACATGCATAGTGTAGCATTGCCGTATCTGTTAAGTAATGGTAAATTTCTTGGATTAAAGGTATTATTTTTTGAAAATGAATACTTTCTCAATCCATTATTTTGCCACTGCTGCTGTTTTCTTTCTGTTCCGGATTGACTGATTGATACCCGGAATCAGCGCAGACACGATCAGAAGAATACCGATAATAACGAGGATCGTCTGTCCGCTCATGTTCAGCTGTCCAAGGGCGATACGCAGGCAGACAATGGTGAATCCTGCGATGGTTGCACCAACAAGGTTGCCCTTGCCGCCGGTGGTAGCGATGCCGCCGAATACGCACATAGCGATGACATCCATCTCGAAGCCCTGTCCGGTTGTCGTATTGGCACCGAAGGAGGTTGCCAGAAGGAAGAGTGCGCAGATTCCTGCCATCGTTCCAACCAGGGTGAAGCAGATCTGACGGATCTTCTGTACAGGGATACCTGCATACAGGGCCGCTGTATGATTGGAACCAATTGCATACATCTTCCGTCCGAAGGTTGTTCTGGACAGAATAAAGATGTAGATGATTGCCGTAATGACGATGAGGAAGAAGGCAATCGGGAACGGTCCGATCATTCCTCCGATTTTTGCGAAGCCCATTGTGTCCGAGAGAGAAACAGATCCGCCGCTTCCCATGGAAACCTCTGCGATACCACGGAAGATAATCTGCGTACCCAGGGTGATAATCATCGTCGGCAGCTCCTGGAAATGTGTCGCAATCAGACCATTGAGGGTTCCGCAAAGGAAGCCAACACCGATGCAGATGATGATCTGTACTATCAGCGGTGCACCAGCGCGGTTTGCAAAGCAGGTCATTGTGCCTGCCAGGCAGACAATAGCGCCCACAGAGATATCAATCTCGGCAATGACGAGAATGAATCCCATTGCATACATCATAAACAGCTCTGACAGATATTTCGGCATCTCACGCAGCACATTGGTAAATGTGAAGCTCTTGGAGACAATCGAGCCGAAAATCAAAACTGCGATAAAAATAACAACCAGACCACCCTCCCAGCTGAGGATTCTTTTCTTGATACTGGTCTTCGGGGTGGCGTCAATGGTTCTTCCTGATTTTCCTGCCATGATTACATCTCCCTTCTTTCCAGTGCAGCTCTATCCATAGAACGCTGTGTCAGTACGTTGATCAGAACAACTGCCAGTACAACCACGCCCTTGATCAGGTTCTGCCAGATGGAATCCAGTCCAACCAGCGGAAGTGCCTTTGCAAGTACCGCATAGAACAGAGCACCGAGGAAGGTACCGATGACGGAACCACGGCCACCGTTCATGGAAGTTCCACCGATAACGCAGGCTGCGATTACATCCATTTCCTTGCCATACTGCATATTCGGCTGAGCCGATGCATAAATGGAAACGGAAAGCGCACCGGAAAGTCCTGCGAGAAGTCCCATGATGGTGTAGACCTCAATCAGGACCTTGTCCACATTGATACCGGATACACGTGCCGCATCGGCATTGGATCCAACTGCATAGATCCGGCGCCCGAAGGTCGTCCACTTCATAATGATGAAGAAGGCTACATACGCGACAATCAGAATAATATACGGTCCGACGGATCCATCCTTTCCGAACTCGGCGAACTTCGCAACATCCGCACCGGATGCCCACTGGTTATTGGAAACCACGTAGGCAAGACCACGCCAGATGTACATAAAGCCCATCGTACAGATGATCGGTGCCAGGTGACCCTTGGATATGATCAGCCCATTCAGGAAACCGCAGGCAATGCCGATCAGCGCCGCGAGCAGAAACAGCACCAGTGTATTCGTAAATCCGGCTCTCTTCTGCAGCATACCGATGATCATACCGGTAAATGCCAGTGTCGATGTAATGGAAATATCGATACCTGCTGTCAGCATGACACAGAGCATGCCAAGTGCCATCAGCATTGTCAGGGCATTATTCCGGAAGATCTGTGAGATATTTGTCGGTGTCAGAAATGTTCCCTTACTGAGTATCTCAACAACGATCAGCATGACGATGAGGATCAGCAGCAGACTTGCTTCACGGGAACTGGTAATTGTCTTCCATAATGATTTTTTCTTATTCATTACTGAACTGCCTCCTTCCCGGTAGTCTTGCTCTTCTCCATGGAGAGCTCCAGAAGTCTTTCCTGACTTGCTTCCTTAATATCGAGGCATCCGGTGACACGTCCCTTACACATGGTATAAATCCGGTCACTCATACCCAGGATCTCTGCCATTTCAGAAGAAATCAGGAGAATGCCGTATCCCTTCTTGGCCAGATCACCCATGATAGAGTAAATCTCTGCCTTTGCGCCGACATCGACACCCTTTGTGGGCTCATCCATGATCAGGACCTTCATATTGTCCTGTACAAGGGCCTTTGCAACTACAACCTTCTGCTGGTTTCCACCGGACAGGCTGCTGCCCGGATCAAAGATCGTAACCGCCTTTGTGTCGATCTCCTCCAGATACTTCTTTGCAAGCTCCCGCTCCTTCAGCTCGTTTTTCACCTTGAACGGACCCTTTGCGAGTTCATCCTGAATCGGAAGAATGACATTATCGCCAAGACCCCAGCTCAGGATCAGTCCCTGCCTCTGACGGTCCTCCGGAAGCAGTACAATACCTGCCTTCATCGCATCTGCGGGGTTCTTGATATGCACTTCCTTGCCGTCGACAAAAACCTTGCCTGCGTCCGGCTTTGTGATACCACAGACAGCTTCCATGGTCTCTGTACGGCCTGCACCGACCAGACCGGTCAGTCCGACGATTTCGCCCGCATGGATATTCAGCGAAACATCCTTGAAATATCCTGTACGGCTCATGCCCTCGATACGGAACACCTCGCCGCCGATCTTGACCTGCGGCTTCGGATACATGTCCGAAATCTCACGGCCAACCATTGCCTTGATCAGTTCAGCCTCAGTGATCTTATCCACATCATAGGTTCCGATATACTGTGAATCACGGAATACGGTAACACGTGTTGCCAGGCGGTACATATCCTCCATACGGTGTGAAATGAAGATGATGGAAACGCCTTCATCCCGAAGCTGGTCCACGATCTTATACAGCTTTTCCGACTCATTGGCTGTCAGGGCTGCTGTCGGCTCATCCAGAATAATGATCTTGGCATTTGTGGAAAGCGCCTTTGCAATCTCAACCATCTGCTGCTGGGCAACTGAAAGCGTACCCATCTCATCGCCAGGTTTGAAATCCGCATCCAGACGATCCAGAAGCTTCTTCGCCTCCTGTGTCATCTGTCTCCACTGAATGATCCCGTTTTTGACAAATTCATGGCCGATGAAGATGTTCTCCGTTACGCTCAGGGTCGGATATGTGGTTGGATGCTGATATACAGCTGCGATACCTGCCGCCAGTGCATCCTTTGGACCCTTGAAATGCACCTCCTTGCCATTCAGGTACATATGTCCTTCCTCAGCCGCATGAACGCCGGTAATAACCTTGATGAACGTTGACTTACCAGCTCCGTTCTCTCCCATCAGAGCATGCACTTCTCCGCGGCGCAGCTGAAACTGTACGTTGTTCAGCGCTTTGACGCCGGGGAAAATCTTGGTAATACCCTTAAGTTCCAGAATCAAATCTTCTGACACGCTCTTGTCCTCCTTTCCATTTGATAAAAGTATAACATTTGCAAAAGGAGGGCTTTAAGAGGAAATTTTTATGGAATCGGGTAATATTTTTTAAATGCAAATCAATTACATTTCATGCTATGATAAAGAAAATGCTGACGTAACGGGCAGTGCAACTTTCTCTTGTGATTATCAGATATTTGTTTTGATATCTGTCCTGCTGTTCTACATTCAAAAACACTATTTAGGAGGATGCTGTTATTAAACTTCTGATTGTCGATGACGAAAATCTGACCCGGACCGGCCTGACATCTTCCATCGACTGGATCCGGCTCGGTATCGATGAGGTCTATGTCGCTGAGGATGGTCTGGACGGACTGCACCAGGCTTCTGCACACAAGCCCGAGATTATTCTGAGTGATGTGCGTATGCCCAAAATGTCCGGCATAGAGATGATGAACCGTATTCACACGCTCATGCCCGATACGATCTTTATCTTTATGAGTGGTTACTCGGACAAGGAATACCTGAAGGCTGCCATCCGGCTGCAGGCTGTAAACTATGTGGAAAAACCCCTGGATATTCAGGAGGTTGAGGACACGGTGCGCTCTGCCATAGAACGCCGGCACGCGCTCGAACAGGCCAGAAATGCCGAAAGCCTTACAGAATCCATATCCGCAGCGCACCTGGCACTCTGTCTCACCATGCCCTACTCCTCCTCCAGAGAATCTGTTGAGGACCTGAGCCGCAGATACTGTGCGCGCTATGGTTCCGTGGACCTTTTCCATGCAGCCTTTACAGTTTTGCTGCAGACCGATGAAAAGGAAGATCTTTCGCCGGAATTTTTTCCGCATCTGCAGGATGTATTACACGACTTTGCCCGGCAGCTTCATCTGCATGTAATCGCTGCTGAAAAGAAGCCCAATCTCTTTGTCTTTCACCTGTTTCGGAAGGCCTCGTTCTCCGAAAACACCGTGAAAACGATCACGTCATTTCTTTCCGGTCATATTGCCGTGAAAAACTGGTATATCTCCGCGGGACAGATTGTCAATGGCATTCAGAAGCTCTATACCTCCTACAGCTCCGCCGCCATCCGGCTGCAGAGCAGTTTCTTCTATAATAAAGGGACTGTCCTTCTGAAAGATCCGGGAATTCCGGCACCTGCCCGGGAGGATCCCGGAAAAATTTCCGATGCGCTTCTTGCAGCACTGAAAAATCCGGACCGTGATACCCTGCAGCAGCTGCAGGAAAGGCTCTACCGCTCTATCTATGAGAACCCTGTCCTGCTTCGCGGAAACATTCAGAACATGTACTACCGTCTCCTTGACGCTGTCTTTACCCAGCGAAGGATCCGGCAGCTTCCCGGATCCGGAATATCCTCAGGCTTTGACAATGCACTGGACGCGCTCAATCACTGCTTTTCCTTCCCGGAACTGCATGACATGCTGAAATCTGCGCTTGCAAAGTATCTTGACGATGTGGAGAACTATGTGCCGGTAAACTCGTCTGTCTATCTGATCAAGACCTACATAAGACAGCATTACAACAACCCCATGCTCTCCACAAAGGAGATCAGCGAATATGTCTCGCTCTCCGCTTCCTACGCCTGCACAGTATTCAAGAACGAAACCGGACAAACCCTGAACCAGTATCTCACGGAGTTCCGTCTCGAACGGGCAAAGGAGCTGCTTGCGGATCCACGAAATAATATTGCGGATATCGCGGCAAGTGTCGGCTACAATGACAGCAATTACTTCGGCAAAGCATTCAAGAAATATACCGGACAGTCTCCGTCCGATTATCGTGAAAGCAGGAATCAGACTTGAAAAAAACAACACACAAATCCAACTGTTTTTCCAGGAGATATGGAAGTCTGAAAATACAGTCCAAGCTGTTCCTGATGATTGCAATTACTGCAGCCATTCCCATGTTTCTGGCTGGCATTTTCTTTTCCACGCGTCTGTATCGCCTGATCACCTCCGATACCCTGCGGCAGGAACAGATCCGGACAGCGGAGGCTGCACCCCTGCTGCAGGATCAGATCAGCAAAGTCCTTGACCAGTACACACAGATCCGTAACTCCGCTTTTTGTGAAAGTATTTTTTCAAAAACCATCAATACTACCGTTCCGGACGTGCTCACTTCCGAACAGGCAGTCACATTTTCACAGAATATCAGCCGGTATATTTCGCCAAACGGCCTGTCTGCCGTCAGGATCTATGTGGACCTTCCCTCCGACAGTGCGGCTTTCACAGATGATGCGCGCGTTTTTGCTCCGTTACGCTCTGTTTCAGCCTCATACTGGTACGGTATTTTCTACAGCACGCACCCCTCTGAACTGTTCTGCCCGCCACTGTACCTGAGTGTCTCGGAGAAAAAAAATCTGGGGGACTGCGCCTACATACACCCGGCATCCATCCTGGATTCCTCCGGAACCGTCACCAAATGCTACATTGCATGCTATTTTTCTTCCTCCTCACTTCGCAGTATTCTTACTGAACATGTTTCCCAGGAGGGAAGTGTGTCCTATATCACCAACGAGCGGGACGCCATGGTTACCACGACGGATTCCAGACTTTCCGGCATCTACTATATGAACTACAACAGCATACAAAATAACCTGATGAGCTCAAAC
>JAJGAH010000071.1 GCA_020844525.1 Eubacterium sp. | reverse complement strand
AATGGGAAAGACATTATTGTTCATCGGTCTTCCGATCATGGTTTGGAAAGCAATCAGCTCCTGCACGGCGTTCGTGACGAGGTTGTCCTTCTCATATTCGAACTCACGCTCTCCTGTCTTGGCATTAAAGAGCTCGATTTTGGTATGTCCTTTGATCATTCTTCCACCTCTTTCGTAAAGATCTGGATATCCGTAAGTGTTCCCTTCTCATGGATGATCGCCTTCAACTGAATAGAACCGGTGAGCTTTACGGCCCACTGTTCCTTTGTGATCTCCTTCATTGCCGGGGCGAACATGCCATAAGACTCCTTCGTGGTATCCGGTGTGATCCATCCGTTGGCGTATTCCCACCAGGTGCCGCCATGATCGAAGGAGGCGAGGAAGTTCACGTTGTTGCTGTCACAGTTCGATGCGGCACTGAGAACCTGTTCCACTTCACAATCCTTTGTCACAAGTTCCGCGATCGTCACTCCATCCTTCAGCTTCCATACGCCATCCTTCACTTCAATCTCATCCGTGTTGTAGGTGACCACGTCAAGGTGCTCCGTATCAAACCGGTGCAGGAACTTCACCGGACCGATGGTCCCAGCGATTGGCCGCAGCACGCTCGTAAGAGACATTGAAGGAACGATGTCGGAATAGCCATATATCCCCGGGGAAAACAAGCTGAAGTCCACCGAAGTATCAATGCCCCGGTACACCGGAAACAGGTTCATGCCCGGGACCGTATCGAAAACCGTGACCGTTCCATCCCAAGCACCGTTTCCTGCCAGCCCCTGTCCTGCCACGTAAGCTCTGGCATCTCCGCGTGAGATATGGCATCTGCCACCGGCCATTGAAAGCCAAACTTCAAAGTTTCCAGTAAGATTCGCTGTACTGTTCCATGTAAAAAGAAGATGCAGGAGATGCGTCCCATCCGGCAGAGTTTCCACCGGAACGTAGTCCTTAACTTCCTCCCCGTTCAGGTAGTAGGTAACAGTCATGACCGCATCGGTATCTGACAGGAGGCCTTCTGCTTCCGTTTCCGTCGTATCGAGCGTCAGCTTGATCTCTGCATGGAAGTCGATATGGGTATCCTTTACCGTGACATAGCGGATATCGATGATCTTCGCCTTAGCTGTGTCAGCGATGTCGTAGTCCGCCGCGTTCTGGTAGTCATAATAGCGGATGTAATCCTGATTCTCATTTGAGGACAGGATGCCCTGCAGGTTCTTATCCGTCTTAGATTTAGCTGATGCAAGTGCCGGGTCCTGTCCTACCCCCTGCATGGTGAAGGACTTATTGTAGCTGAACGTGAACTTCGTCATGCAGAAGAGCTTGTCCTTATCAGCAAGCCCATCAGAAAAGCGGAATACGTCCATGAGGTCGTAAGCGGGATTTCCGATCAGCTCTGCCTTGAACGGCACATAGTCAACCTGTGACAATGCGGTCAGGATCGCGTTTCTCTGTGCATCCTTCTTCTCGTCCACGCCATACTGGAGAAAGGGATCAGAACCGATGTTGTAGGTTAAACCGTCGTCCGGATCGAGGGCATAATAAGATGTGGTCTTCCCGGCGAGGTTCACAACGGAGAGTCCGGTGTAGCGAGTTGTAAAATCAGAGAATTCACATCCTGCAAAGCGATGAGCGGTATCAAGCTCATCCACTACGGCCTGATCGTAAGCCCGGGCATAAATCTTTCCATCCCGGCCTGCATAGACGTTTGCAGCAATCGATACGGCGACCCATGAGACAAAGTCCCTCCAGGTTTCAATGTCGGACTCGCTGTAAAGGGAAAGCTCATCTGATCCGTTTGCCATTGCGGCGAACTCTTCACTCGTGGTGCCAAGGGCAAGACCGCAGGCGGTACAAGCCGTAAGCATCAGGTTGTAAGCCGTGCCATTGATGGAAGTAACCGAGCAGTTCTTATCAAACTTTGCCATGTGATCGTAGGCCTTGATCACTACCCCGGAGGCGGTATGCTTTGCGGAGTCAATCGTGAATATGCCAAGCGGCACGTCCTCGTAGGTTCCGTCCGACAGACGCATGCCAAATACTGGTGCGACCTCCTGACCTTTCCAGCTATACCGGGCAATGTTTACGTTCATGAGCGTCACATCCAGTTCCCCGATGTAGACCTGCCCGATCTGGACAGAAGAGTCATCCGAGCACTGGTTGGTAATCGAAAAAGATCCTGAAAGAATGTTGTCATCTGTAAAGGATGCCCTGCCGACTTTTCCCGTCATCCGGAATCTCTGGACCGGCTGCTTCATGGCAGCCTTGTATTGTTCACTTACTGAGTACATGAAGCGCCTCCCTCCTTAGAATTCCTCAAGGTCAAAGCTCACCGTGTAGAGCCCATTCGTTCCCTTTGTCTTCTCCGAGTGCTCCTCGAGTCCCGGTTTAAAATTCCGCATCCGCATCTGCCGCGTCTTATAGCCTTGTGTCTTCAAATCATAGAGCTTCACCTCAATACTGTCCTTATCACGAAAAGCAGCAAACTTTGACGCCCAGCCTGCAGAACACTGAAAAGAGGCAGAGACGGACAGCTTGTCATATCTTGTGACAATGACCTGATCCGTTCCTGCCTCGGTCTGATTTACACTCTCGACCACGCTGCTACTCTCTTCCCATTTCGATGGTGGAAAGAGCTTTACATCATCAAAGTAGATTGGATATTCACTAAGCATCATCGCCCTCCTGACCGGTAATTGCTCCGCTGGGTGGCACGGACGACGATCTCATCAATCCTCTCCTGCCCGATATAAACCGGGATAATGATGTCGCCGCCACCGACACCTGCCAGAGCTCCCTGTACGATCTCTGCGAGCTTGTCTGTACCAACTACCGCTTCCTGCCCCGCTTCACCGCCACCAAGAAGTCTCCCTCCTGCAGCGCCGAAGATCGTCGGACTGTTCAGGATGTAGGCATCATCCATGGCTTTCCGGTACCAGTCCACAGATAAATGCGGTATGGACGGAGGATCAATGGAGAGCTTTCCGCTGATGGAGAAATGCGGAAGCTTAATCTTCGGAAGCTCCAGATGGCACCCGGCAAAGAAACCCTTGATGCGGTCAAGACCACCGCTTACGATGCTCTTGGCATTTTCAATCATCGAGGAGAAAGCCCCTTTGATTGAATCGAGCTTTCCCTGTGCGGAAGAGAGGGCATCCCCGAGCTTCCCACCTGTTAATTCATTGATCTTCGAGAATCCAGTCTCCCAGATTGACTTATATGCATCGACCGCAGTTCCGATTACTCCCTTGATCCCGCCGCCATGCTGCTCGACCGAGGACTGGATCGCATCCCAAGCTGTACCGGTATTGGTCTTGACCGTTTCCCATGCGGTACTGATGGTGGTCTTTACGGTATCAAAAGCAGTACCGGCTGTTGTCTTGATCCCATCCCATGCACCGGAGAGTGTCGTGGTAATCCCGCTCCATGCTGTCGATGCAGCAGAGCTGATGGTCGACCACGTATTACCAAGGAAATCAGAAATGCCAGTAAAGACCGTCGTTGCCGTAGTGCTGATTCCACCCCACAGACCGGTGAAGAAACTGCTGATTTCATTCCAGACCGACTCTGTGGTGGACTTTATCCCATCCCAAAGGCCGGAAAAGAAACTGCCGAGCCCTTCCCCGATCGACTGCACGCCAGAACACACGGTTTCCCAGACACCGCCGAACCATTCAGAGATTTCTCCCCAGTGCTTCACAATCTCAATCACCGCAACCACAGCAGCTACCACCGCCGCAATGACTCCGATGATCGGAAGGATCGGAACGGATACCGCTCCAATCGCAGGAATCACTGTGCCGGAGAGAAAGCCGACCAGTTTTCCGACGACACCGATGACCGATCCGACCGCAGAGACCACCTTGCCGACACCGACCACGACAGGCCCGACAGCCGCAGCAATCAGCGCTGCCTTGATGATTGCTTCCTGCATGCCTGGAGATAATCCATCCCATGCATTCTTCAAAGCAGTCACCACATCCTTGATCTGAGTCATGGCCTCGGTGATCATAGGGGCAGACGCGTCCACGATCTCTGCCCCAAGGTCTTTCAGATTGTTCATGACAATCGTTATCTGGTCGAGAGGATCCAGCGTCTCATTAAAAGTGTTCTCCACCGACCCGGCATAATCTCCGAGCGTGGTAGAGAGGTCGTTTAAGGAGAGCTTTCCGCTCTGGACTGCGTTGTAGATCGCACCACCGGCACGGGAACCGAAGAGATCATATGCCGCCTGCAGCTTCTCGGTATCCGTGGCATTGCTGCTCATGGTTTTCGAGAAGTCCTTCAGTGCATCACTCAGGGACTGCCCGTTCTTCGTTGCAACCTTCTGCGCCTTGGTAAGACCGGTGAGCATGGTCGAGGTATCAAGACCCGACATCTCAACTGCGCCCATAAATCCTGCCGCCTGCTCCGCAGAAAGTCCCATTGCCTGAAACTGTCCGGCATTCTTGGAAAGGTCCTGCGACAGCGTGTCCATCGACACACCGGTTGCCTGCCCGACTTGGTTCAAGGCATCAAGAAGGTTCCCAGCATCATCCGACGACTGCCCGAAGGCATTGAGGACGGAAGATACGTTATCAACCGAGGTCGATACATCCGTCGAATTCAGCGTTGCAAACTCCACAAACTTCGTAGAAAGATCTTCCAGCGCGTCCCCGGTCAGTCCGAATCTCGTGTTTACCTCGCCGATGGCATCGCCTGCGGTCTGAAAGTCTGTCGGGATGGTTTCCGCGATCGACTTGGCACGCTTCTGCATGTCTTCAAGGGCAGCCCCGCTTGCACCGGTTTTCTCAGTGACGGTATCGAGTGCCTCATCGACCTCCTTCCACGCAGCAACCGACGCTGCGCCGACTGCTGCGACCGGAACAGTGATGCCTTTTGTCAGACCTTCGCCAACATCGCTGATCTTGCCGCCTACTTCTTTCATCTTGTCACCGGCAGCCTGAAGTTGCTGTCCGGCGACGGAGCCGAACTTCTTATACTCGTCCTCGAGGCCTTCTAGGGACTGCTTTGTCGCTTCGATCTCCCGGGTCAGCGCTTCCTGCTGCTTCTGCGTCTCCTCCGTCTGAGGGCCAGCCTTCAGCTGGGCGAGGGCTTCCTTCTCCTCGGCAAGTTTCTTTTTTGTCGCGTCGATCGCGTCGGTAAGGTATTTCTGCTTCTGCGTAAGAAGATCCGCATTGCCCGGGTCCATCTTCAGGAGCTTGTTGACGTCCTTCAGGTTCGACTGAGTATCCCTGATCTCCTTGTTCACACCTTTCAGAGCATTGGAGAGCTTGGTAGTATCGCCGTCCAGCTCAATGGTTATGCCTTTAATACGATCTGCCATAGACTACTCCTCCCTTCATGGCATGAAAAAAGCACCGGCTATTCACCGATGCTCAATCAAAATGAATCGAAATCCTGCTGCGTTGCTACTTGCCGGTACTCGTCGTCACAGAGGTCATTCCCGGATTCAATGATCATATCCATCACGAGCCCTTCCTCTACACTGTCGAGTTCTGCAAGGGAAAAGCCCAGCTGCTTGGCACGCAGCATAAACACGGCTGTGTTTACTTCCCTTTCAGTTGGGCGGCTTCTTTTTTTGGTTTCGAAGTTGTCCTCCGCGATCCAAGATAAAGGGTGACAAATTCCTGCATGTGCAAAAAGAGCTCTGCCCCATCAAACTGGTCCGCCCATTCAAGAAATGCGTCCTCGTTCAGCTTGTTCATGTCCAGCTTCTCAGCCTGTGCGTTCATAATGAAGGCCAGCTTATCACCGACTGTCATATCGGTCTGGTCATCCTCGCTGTTCTCCATCTTGTTCAAAAGAATCATCAGATCCTGATGAAATACCTGTTTATATCTGTAAGCCGTGGTCCCCGTGGCGAGAAACGGGAACTTCTTCTCTGACCCGTCAACAAGACGGAGAGAAATTTCCTGATACATACGCTCTCCTCCTTATCACTTACTGGAACTGGATGTGGTTGTGCTCGTCGTGCTGGTCGATGCTGTGCTTGTAGATGCACTGGCCGCAGCAGGTGTGTAGACCTTGCTGTACCAATTCTGATAAGTAGCATCCGCCGTATCCGCACCAGAACGGGCTTTGACGATGTTCTTGCCAAGCGTTGCATCCTTGATGCTGGTGGCATTGATGGTCAGGCTCTCGGTCTGCACCTCGATGGAGTCCTCCTTCGTAGACGATGCCACGGAAGGTCTTGATGCCGTGCAGTTATACATGACGTGACGGATCTCATTCACATCGCCGTCAAACTCAAAGAGCAGTGCAAAGTGAATGGGCTGGGCATCCGCATCTTCAACCAAGACCCCGTTTCCATCCTTGATCTCTCCCAGCACGTTCTCCCGGAAGTCCTCCGGTACCATCGCAGACTCGAAGTCTCCGTTATAGCCGCTATTCGCATTCGTGACATAGTACTGCACGCCATCCGCCCAGAAGATCGTCTGGTCTCCCTGTGCATCCAGAGAGAGGGATACGGCTCCGGGCCATGCAATCGGATCCGCAAAGGTGGCGGTCCCATCCTCCGCAATCGTCGCGATGGCATAATGTACGTTTTTCAGGTTGTACTTGACCTTATTCTTTTTACTTGCCATTTCGGGCCTCCTGTTCAAATGAATACAGGACCTCGTAGAGCTTCTCAGAATCTATCCAGGTCTCTGTCTTTTCAAAGAAGATCCCGCTCCCAATGAGCAGACCTTCCAGTTTCTTTTCTGTCTCCGGATCCTTCTTGTCCGTGTAGAGCTCGATATCAATCTCCGTGATTGGAAAATACACCGTCCCATCCGCAGCGAAGTTGTCGCTATTCGGACAGCGGAAACAGAGGAAGGGAGGATCCGGTCCCTCGCCCTCCGCAAAATGGTCGTAGGCAAAGGGAAGTCCCAACTCCTCCAGAATTTGTATGATCTTATCCATTGCTTCCTCCCGGTCTCAGCCCTTCAGTTCCTTTTCAATCTCATCCGACAGCTTTCCGGTGATCTCTTCCTCGACCGGAGCGATGTGAGGAGTGCCCTCGACTCTCCCACCGCCGCGCTTGGCGTGTCCTTTCTCCAGGAGGTGCGTGAGTCCGTAGATCTTGTTGTGAACGACCACCTCAGCCCCGATTGCCGATTCCTTCTGAACGGTAGAACGCCAGCCTTTCGCATACTTTCCGGTGCGTTTCGGTGACTTTTCCTTCAGTTCCTTTACGGCTTCCTTCCCGGCATCCTTGATCTCCTGTTTTACGATGTCATTCACATCGTCCGCATAATCCGAGAGCGTTTTCTCGACCGTCGCTGCAAGATCTTCTACTTTCACCTTCATCGTTTCACCTTCTCACACTTGAACTTCAGACTCCGGTGATGGAATCCCATCGGATCAATGGTCGTGACGTTGTAGATCGCATCGCCCATCCGAATCCGGATCTTCGTGGAATCGAGTCCCTCGAGGCACTTTGCGTACCGTACTGTAAAGTCGATCGCGTCGGTACTGATTGTGGTCCCGGCTTCCAGTTTCTCAGAGCCGCCGCTTTGTACCGGCGTCGCCCAGCAGGTGTAGAAGTCGGTCCACGCATTGGTATGGTTGCCGTACTTATCCTTCACAACCTCGTTTTTCTGAATCGTAAGCCGGACATTCATTGCTGCGATATTCATCTCACACCTCCATCAGAACTTCGGATCCCGTTCGCCGAAGAGCAGGTTCCGAAGCGTGATTGTAAGTGCGTGATGATCGGCTTCCTCGCGGTGCTCATTGAGGTAGGCCAGCGCATAAAGGACCGCCACCACCGTGATCGGGCTGCTCACGTCAGCGAGGCTGTCCTTCCGGAGCACGGATGCCACAAGGCTCTCTGCCGCGTCCAGTTCCTGCTGGATCAGATCATCTTCATCGTTGGAATCGACCCGGAGATATTTCTTTGCTTCCTCCAGCTTCAGCATCGCTTTCTCCTCTCCAGTCAGAAAGTAAGCCCAGAGCTTTGACACTCTGAGCTCCCGTCATTTGTTACTGTATTGCTGCCTTCAATCGATCAGGCAGATGCTCCTGCCTTCAGGATCTGCACGGCCTCCGGCAGCACCAGAAGACCATCGACACGCTCCTTCGCTACATAGCCGATCATGCCGTTTCCAGCGAAGAGTTCGCGGAGCTCCTGCATGGAACGGGTGCCGCGATCGCCGATGTTGTAGTAGCTGTAGTCACCGAATGCCATCACAGGCTTCCCAGCGGCAAGCTCCGGTGCAAAGGCGCTGGTGTGGACCGCATAACCAAGGAGCCTGTCCGGCTCACCTGCCTGATAGGACGGCTGCCAGATGTAAGCTCCGTTGTTGTCCTTGAGCTTCCGCAGTGCTGCAAGGGTCTGGTCGTTCATGATAAACGACGCCTTCTTCCGGTACGGACGCTTCAGGGCGTAGACCAGATCCAGCACATCATCGGTCCCGAGCTTGGTACCGGTGAGCGTCTTTGCGACGGTGCCGCCGTTCGTCTCATCAAAAAGGCCGGTCGGCTTGCCCTTGCCATCGCCGTTCAGGAAGGCATCCTCCTCGGCATTTGCAATCGCAATACCGAACTGGGTCGTGATGTAGTTGGCAAGATCGAACATGGAGTCATAGAGCAGCTCCTCGGTTACCTTCACCGCTACGTGCAGCTTGTGGGCATCGAGAATCTTCTGACCGAACTTCGCATCTGTAAACTGGAGCGCACCGCCCTCCTCGATCCATGCTGCCGTAGGCTTGGCACCGGCGATATTGATCTTGTGCTCACCGGAAGTCGTGATCTGGGTGGCAAGGCCTCTCATGATGTTCTCCTCATTCAGAACATCGATCAGTCTCGAATCCCACTCCTCCGGGACAAGGTAACCGCCATCAGCATCCACGCCTTCCTGCAGGATGTCAGATACCTGATGGAAGTTTGTGCGCATGGCGGTCAGCATGTCCTTCGCATACTGGTCGGAAGCACGGCCCTTCTTGACCTTCTCGCCGGTGCTGGTCGGCATGTTGGAAAGCGGTGCAGAGGTCGGCTGGTTCAGCTGTGCCTCAATGGCTGCCTGACGGTTCAGGCGGTCGATCTCTTTAGTAAGATCGGTGATCTCCTTCTCCATCCGGTCATAGGTTTCCCCATCTGCAGCAGAGAGAACACCGTTCTCTCCCCGGTGAGCCTCGAGGAAGGACTTCGCCGCCTCCCATGCTCTTGCTCTCTTTGCAATCAACTCCTGTACGTTCATATGTGTTTTCCTCCTCACATCATTGTGCGCAGCAGATTCAGACGATCCATGAGAGCATCCACGCTCCGGCCTTCCTCTGCTTTAC
>JAJGAH010000070.1 GCA_020844525.1 Eubacterium sp. | reverse complement strand
AAAGGATGGAAGACCAAATCCTATACCGATGCAAACCGTGCCGAGCAGCATTTTACTAAACTGATAATTGTCAAGACGAAACTCTCCGCCATTAGAAAGATCAAATACCATTCCTATGAAACAGAAGATAAGAACTGCGATCGTAACACCGGCGAAACATGCTTTCATCATTTTCCTGAACATACTAAAACCTCCTTCTAGGGCCAATTGATTCATTAGAGCCCGATCCTCTTCTTAAAATCGGTAACATAGTGACGTGATACATATTCCTGACTGCCGTCCTTCAGATGGAGCAGCAGCATACCTCCGAAATCTGTTTCTATGCTGCTGCAAGCCGAAATTCTCACAATGACAGACCTGGAAATCTGGACAAAGGCAGTTCCGAGAATGGACTTTATTTCATAAAGCCGTTTATTTGTCACATATTTACCACGTTCTGTCCAAAGATATGTCCGTTCATCCTGAACCGTTGCCTTTACAATCTCATTGATCAGGATGATATAACTCTTCTCACCTGAGGCACCAATGATGGTGTCTGAATTCTTCTGCAAATAGTCCAGAACCCGCTGAACCTCTTCATTAATCTGTTTTGTGTAAATGACAGCATACGGCTCTGGACAGTCTATAAGCTTTATTTCCGCTTTTATAAATTTCGGACAAGAAGGCCACCCTTCACGGAGTTTTAAGGCCACCGTCACGCTGAAATAAGGCCACCCTCTCGGAAATATAAGGCCACCGTCACGGAGGAACAGGGCCACTAAGAACCTTGACAATATTATAGTTGTTCGGTACCATAAACCTGCGTTTACTCATATGAAGGGCAGGGCAATGCTGAGGAGCAACCCGAGTAGCATATGAGATTTTGCGGGAGAGTGGTGCCTTACGGTACCGCTCTTTTTTCGTTTGTGCGAGAAAGTCTGAATTACACATAAAGCACCACTCTCTTGGTAAAACATGATTCGCTAAACCTCAGGGGTGCGGGGGCTGGCCCCCGTTACTAATAGCAGCGAATAACTACCTGATACGGTTCATCGAAAAATTAATACGTTTCATCGTCAACCCCCTGTGCCAGTCGTACCATACTATCCACGTATTCTTTAAAGGACAGGGGATCGCCACCGTCATAATACGTACGGACGTACTGCTGATATGCCAGGCTTTCATAGTGAGGCTTGTTGAGATCGGATAGGATATCCACGGTAGTAATCCATTTGTGCTCAGGGTCAAATTTCAGACTCAGTTCATATCTGGCCCGGATGGTTTCAGCTTTTAAATGCTGGATACCTCGTACCATGGCATCTATCAGTTCCATGTAGGAAGCGATCAGTTCACAGCAATCAGCATCCAGACACTCCCGCCATTCATTGTAATCATCTGTGCTCATGCCTGCTCACCTGCTTCCCTGGTTTTATCAGCCTTAATACCGTGGCGTTCACGCATGGAAATCCTTCCTTCCACAGATACGATGTAGGAATTATTGATGATCCTGTCCATGATAGCATCAGCTATGGGACTATCCTGATCCGGATCTGCGTTGATTCTGGCATACCAGCCATCGGTTTCGTACTGGGTACAGAAGATAGTAGACCCATGCTTGGAGCGGTTTTCTACGATTTCCAGCAGATCATAGGATTCCTGGCGGGAAAGACACCGGATCAGCCATTCGTCCAGAATCAGAAGATCTGCCTTTGCATAGGCTTTGCTGACCTTCTTGAAATTTCCTTCTGCCCGCGCGATCGTCAATTCATCCAGCAGTTCAGGCATCCGGATATAGCGAACAGATTTGAACTTGCGACAGGCAGCATTCCCGAGAGCGCAGGCGATATAGGTTTTACCGGAACCGGTTGCACCCTTCAAAATGATATGATGCTCATCCTCAATGTATTTGCAGGAGGCATAACGAAGAAGTTCCGCTTTGTCAAGTTTGCGGTCTTCATGATATTCAATACCTTCCATTGTTGCAGACGGAATGTCCAGTCTTGCATCATGGATCCGTTTCAACAGTTTGTTTGCCTGCCGGCGGTTCCATTCTGCGTCCACCAGGAGACCGAGACGTTCCTCAAAGCCGAGATGTACATATGTTGCAGGATCTTCCATTTGGAGTTCCAATTCCCTTGCCATCGCACTGAAGCGCATAGATTTAAGCTGTTCAATAGTAGAAGTATTATTCATGGTGCTGTCCCCCTCTGCTGTAGTAAGCGGCTCCCCTTGTGATCCCATGACTTGCAGTCTCCCGCCGAGCGGAAACATCTGGATCCTTTTCAGATTCTTTACCTGCAGGTTTTGTCTTGATCAGAAGGGTAATGTTGCGGATTGTTGATGCCGAAGCGAGAGCAAGAACCCGTTCACAGGCATCTTCCAGACGCTTTGCGCTATAGCTTTTTTCCAGTTTGGTCAGACTTGCACACGATTTATAGCCCTGCTCTGCCTCCTTTCCATCAGTCAGGAAATAATGGACGACTTTTTCAGTATTCGTACCGATTGTTGCCGCCCAGGCTTCGAATTCCTCTTTGTTGTAATGAAGATACTTCCGGTGCGCTTCAGGCATGTGTTCCGGCTTTACGATTGGATCCCTTTGAAATGAAGATACCCGTACATGTGCGGCAACGCGGGTGTTATGATAAAAAACCTCTATGGTATTTTTACTGATGCGCACGTCTACAGACTCGCCGATCAGGTCATATGGAACAGAATACTTGTTGACCCCGTCGGTCACAAGATAATCAGTTCCTACTTTGGGATTCAGCCAGATGGCAGGCTCATATGGTGCTGCAGGAAGAGGCTGCAGGAATGCCTTTTCCTCATCCTCAAATGCGCTGTTACGGTTTCCCGGACGTTTTTTGAAAGGCTTGTTGTTCAACTCCTCAAGTTTTTTTGCCACTGCCTCCCGTGCTTCCGTAAGGGAGAAGAACTTCCGGTCACGTAGAGCGGCAGTGATCCAGGTGGAGGCAAACTTAACTGACCCCTCGGCAGCTGCTTTGTCATCGGGTTTCTTAACACGAGCAGGGACAATAGCTGTTCCATAATGATCGGCCATTTCCTGATAGCTTTTGTTCAGGATGGTTTCGTAGCGGTTATTCTGGATTGTTGCTGTTTTGGTGTTGTCCGGAATCAGAAGTCGGGGAACACCACCATAATAATTATAGGCATGTACGTGGCAAAGCAGCCAGTTCTCAGACTTCATGTCACTACATGGCTCTGCATAGGTCTTCCAGCTGCAGGGCAGTACAGCAATAAAAATGTAAGCTGGATCTTCTTCGCCGGTGACCGGATCAGTTATGTACAGGGGGTCTCCAGCCCAGTCAACCTGCATTGCATCTCCGGGTTTGTGAGTAATCCGCATTGTAGCTTTAGTCACACGCGCCCAACGACGGTACTTCTCACAAAACTGAGTATACATGTACGGTATGCCGCCGGCATCATGGACTTTGACGCAATACTCACTCCAAAGCAGGGTAAGTGTTACGCCCATTCGAGCCAGCTCACGATGGATCCACTCGTAATCTGGTGTAGTGTATGGGGAAGCCATAGCGTACTTCCCAGGAAACAATAGTTCCTGAAGGTCTGCATTGGTGACGTTGTCATCCAATGGCCAGGACACTCCAGCTGCCTTTGCGGCAGTAATGGTGGCAGCAACAGTATCACGGGAGCTCTGAACCTCCAATGCGATACTTCGCTGACTTCTTCCGAGGTCGTTAAGCCTCAAAATCTCACGGTAGTCAATCAATAAGATCGCCTCCTGTCAATGATAGTCACACCAATAGGTGTGCCACTACCATTATATAGGTGGCCTTCTTATTCCGTGACAGTGGCCTTAAAACTCCGTGACGGTGGCCTTATTTCTCCGTGAAGATGGCCTTATCGTTGCGAAATCTGTAGATGACGGGTATTACAAGGAAAACACTTTTTTACTATGACAGGATAGGCCTGCTTACGCCGTCCAGGAGATCCGGCACACAGCAGTTCAAACTCTACGACAGAGAGAAGAAAAGCCGGCTTGAAAAGATATTGGAGTACAGGAAAGCCGGGTTAAGTATTTCTGAAATCAGAGCACTTTTGGACGACAAGCATGCAGACCGGTTGAAAATTCTGAACGACGCCCTGATTCGTCTGCTGAAAGAGAAGGATGATGTCGAGCAGGAAATCCAAAATCTGGAAGAACTGATTACTGTGGAAAAGAAATTGGCTGGGAAAGGATGAGCATGTTTTCTTGACCGTTCCACGGGGAACACTGTCATAGTATAAGGAAAGATCAGAAGCTTGTTGGGAAAGACACGATTGTCGAATATCTTAAGAACTACCGCGATTCACTAAAGGAATACACGGATAGCCTCAAGAGTTCGTTAAGCGGGATTCAATAAAACGTGAAAATACAGGGAGGAGAAAAAATCATGGCTTTTTGTAAGAAATGTGGGAATGAACTTCCGGACGGCACGAAATTCTGCCCGAAATGCGGTGCACCTGTTGACGAGCATCCGGAGGCAGGTACCGGATCGGCAAATCAGCCGACAGGTACAGATATTAACGCGACTCATGAAGATGGAGCGCACGGTCAGGCACTCGGAAGCTTGATCTGCGGCATTGTTGGTGTGGTTATGTGGTTTTTCGGATATTCCTGTATCGTATCTGTCATTCTGGGTATTGTCGGAATCGTCTTGGCAGAAAATGCAAAGAAGAGTGGTAACCTGGAAGGAATGCGAACCGCAGGTTTCGTGCTATCGGTGATTGCTCTGATTGTCGGTGTTATCGTGACAATATATCTTATTGTTGCTCTTGCTTTTGCGGGAGCTGTCTACGGCAGTATGTTGCATTGGCTGTTCAGCTTTTTTTAATATATGACACCAACAAGGTTTTTTCAGCATATGCGAAAAGGCTGATTATCAAAAAAATCTACCGAGGGAACCATGATCATCTATCGTCATGGGATATCCTATAGAGAGTGAAGCCAGGGGATTGTGAGCAGGAGCAGTCCTCTGGCTTATTTATAATAAAATCGGAATATCGGGACAATTTGCATATGCAAATCTCATTATAGTGGCGAAGATTTTACGAAAATGATAAAATCCATATTAAGGAGTCTGTTTGGACGATATGAGATATATGGATTACACTTGGGCTTCTGTTCAAAATGGAAATACATCCAGTATACAGCAGGGATATCGGAAGATCTGACGTGTCTCGTTTCCGTACAGAAGGCATAAAGACAGAGAAAGAGGTAAAAACATGTTTAGCCTGATTATTGTAATATTGATGGTGATTGCTTTGTTTAAACTCACCGGATTCGTATTCCACATAATAGGGAAATTACTCGGAGGAATCTTCGGTATATTAGGATGGCTGATCCTGGGTGGACTTGCGGTAACTGTATTTGGACTCGCCTTTTTTGTCCTGCCGATCATCCTGATTATTGGATGTATTGCGGTAATTGTAGCAGTGGCTTCAGCCTGAGATTCCTCCTATGCAGTGTGGTGAATATATGTTTATAAAAGATGATATTTGCTATGCGTGAGAATTGACCGAAGATATAAAAGTTACTGCTGTGAAGCCATTAAGAGGCCATATGATGCTGGCTATCTTCTTAACAGGGGAACAACGGATTTTTGATGCAACTTAGCTGACCGGACCTGCTTTGGGTGTTTCATATATACCTCGGTGTTATTAAAAAGAAAGGAAACTAATGCAAAATCATTTGAAACGCTTCTATGATGCACAGAAGCGCGATTATCATACAGCACTTGCAGAGATCCGTTCTGGAAGAAAGAGAAGTCACTGGATGTGGTATATTTTTCCACAGATTCATGATCTCGGGTATAGCAGTATTTCCCAATATTATGCCATTCAGAATCTGCAGGAAGCGCGTGAATATCTGAAGGACAGGACACTAGGTGATCATCTGGAGGAGATCAGCACAGCTTTATTGCAGCTGAGAACGAATGATCCTCACGAAGTCTTTGGAAGCCCAGACGATTTAAAGCTGTGTTCATGCATGACATTGTTTGAAAAGGCAGACCCGAAGAATCAGGTTTTTGCACAGGTACTGGACAAATTTTATGACAGAAAACGGGATCAAAGAACGCTGGAAATTCTCAGAAACGAGGCTCCAGAGGCACTAGGAGACAGGCAGATCTATAATACACCGATTGGACCGGTCTGCATGTCAAAGACAGAGCATGATGCGTATATTGAGGAGCTGGAGATGAGAAAGGATTTAATAAAAGAGGATGAATTTTGACCAAAAATAAGATTTGCTTATGCGAAGCAGCAGCGTTTTTTCTTCTCTCCAATATCATAATGCTTCTGGGAGCTGATTTCCCGCCACCGCGTGGTTTTATCTGGATTACAGTTGCCGCGGCAGTTCTTTCATGCACGCAATTCTTGTTCAACAAGTGGATTTTCACGCGGATGAAGGAGCGAAAATCGTTCTGGATGAGTATCCTCTTCTTTGGGAGTGAGGGTTTTATTACATCAGTACTATTTGCTGTTTCTGGAGGAGGCCGGTTCCAGGTGTTATGGGTCTGGTTTGCCGTCATAACTCTTGTTTTTGCAATCTATGGGACTGGATTCTGGGCTGTAAATAAATTTATTGCAAGACATATTGGCAGATGATTGTGAAAATAATCTCAACAAGTGGTTGACACATACCAAAAAAATATTGATTCATTTCTGAGGTGTACTGGACTATAGTAAAAGCATCAAAGGACAAGGGCGTCGGTAAGATATAACCGGCGTCCTTTTTTCTTTTTTCCCGGGAAGCAGCTTTATAGAATCGTTCTTGCAAAGGAGGAATTTATTATGGCAAAGTATCCCAAGTATAAAGTAGCGGCAGTTCAGGCGGCACCTGTTTATCTTGATCTTCCGGCAACAGTCGATAAGTCTGTGAAAATCATTAAGGAAGCAGCTGACAATGGAGCTAAGCTGATCGGCTTTCCAGAAGGATTCCTTCCAGGGTATCCGTGGTTTGCTTTTCTGGGTCGTGCTCTCGATTATGTACCGAGATTTTATCACAAGCTGTATCTCAATGCGGTTGAAGTGCCGAGTGACGCTCTGGCGAAGATTAGCCAGGCGGCCCGTGACAATGACATTTATGTATGCATTTCGGGTTCAGAAAAAGATGGCGGCTCTTTGTATCTGACGCAGTTCTGGTTTGACAACAAGGGCAACCTGATGGGTAAACACCGCAAGATGCGTGTTTCAGTTGCGGAACGTCTGATCTGGGGAGATGGTTCCGGATCTATGATGCCTGTTTTTGACACTGAACTCGGACGGCTTGGCGGATGTCAGTGCTGGGAACATGATGTGGCGCTGGATATTGCAGCCATGAATGCACAGAATGAGCAGGTACATGTCGCTTCCTGGCCGGGATATTTTGATGACGATATTGCAAGTAAGGCATATGCCATCCAGACAGGTGCCTTTGTCCTGATGACAAGCTCTGTCTATGACGATCGTTTATACAAGATGCTCTGCACTGATGAAGAAGGAAATCTTGAGGAAGATCGGCTTGCTTACTTTAAGACGCTGAAGCAGGGCCACACAGCGATCATAGGACCGGATGGAAATCTCAGAAGTGACTATGTGCCATCCGGACAGGAAGGAATCGCCTATGCAGATATCGATCTGGAAGATATCATTGATTACAAATATGGCTTCGATGCAGCTGGCCAGTATCGGAATCAGTATCTGACGCTGAACTTCTACAGAAAACCACATCCGTTCTGTAATTTTATCGGCGAGGGAGATCCGCAGCCGGTTTCCTATGATGAACTTCAGCCGTATGCAGATACAGATCAGACAGAAGAATAAGCATTGACTTTTCTTTTACGGTTGACTATATTTTGCTGTAAGAGATACAAGGGGCAATCCTAGATGCAGGGTTGCCCTTTTTTTGGTTCATGGAGGGCGCTGAAAGATGAATACCAGGGATATGCTTTATTTTACTGAAATCTACAAAAAGAAAAGTATTACCTCAGCCGCTGAATCCTTATATGTTTTACCTCAGGCGTTAAGTAAAGCAGTCCAAAAAATGGAGCAGGATCTTGGCGTGCCATTGCTTGTACGGTCTTCGAAGGGCGTCACGATTACCGAATACGGGGAGATTTTTTACGAATCAGCCCGTAAGATCACCGCATCCTATGCGGATATGGTTAACTCCCTTAACGATCTCAAGAAGCAGGAAAAGGGATTCCTGAGAATGGCATCCGCTTTTGGCATACTGCGCCTTCTGTCTCCGGAATTTATTCACGCTTTCACGGAGAAATATCAGGAAATCCACCTGGATTATATGGAATTTCCAGACATATATACCGAGGAAAATGTCAAGAATAGAAAATATGATGTGGGTCTGGTTCCGTATATAAAAGAGGATCCGGATCTCGAGTACATCCCTCTGTTTTCTCGCGAGATTTATTTTGTTGTAAATGAGAAAAGTCAGTTTTACAATGAAAAGGAAATTTCGGTGCGGGATATGTCGAAGGAGCCTGTCATCATTGAAAATTCGAACTTTTTAATCCATCACATTATGCTGGAGACATGCAGGCGGGAAGGAGTCAATCTCGATATTTACTTTAACACCAGTGGATTCAGCCTGTGCTATAAGCTGTGCAAGGAGCATGAAGGGAATACAGTCTCCATGGATTTTATCTTTCATGATATGGCAGGTGATAATCGGGAATTGAGGATGATCCCATTTGTGGAAAATCCCATGTGGAAGGTTGCTGCGGTCAAAAGAAAGGATATGCCGCTTACAAAGAACATTCGGGCTTTTCTTGCATTTGCCAAAGAGTGGTGCAGGACTTTGTAGAATAAATATCAGGAAGTATGCGATTTTCTGGAGAAGGCCATTGGAATGAAAGGTTTGCGGAGAAGATCCTCAGGCAGGAAACATTCTAGCCAGGATTTATCAAGGATATTCCTGCATTTGATGCAGATGCAGGTGTATTGGAAACAGAGCAGGAGAGAGTTTAAGGGATGACAAAAGGAGCAGAGCGTCCTTCAGTTTTTCTTGGGATGCCTGAAATGCCTGGGCTCTGTTTCGCGTATCATGCCGAGAATACCGGGGAAATGCTTTGCGGTCATGATCAGCGCGCCAATCAGAAAGAACACGCCGGCTTTTGTGCTCTCCGTAAGGAAGGCACACAGGCTCCCAAGCCAGGCAATCACTATAGCGCCAAGTGGAAGATAACCGGATAAGATTGTGAGGGCACCCCCTGCCAGGCAGGAAATGGTACCCCATACCGGCATTGCGATGATAAGCCAGGTGCAGGTGACGGTCACACCCTTGCCA
>JAJGAH010000069.1 GCA_020844525.1 Eubacterium sp. | reverse complement strand
AAATGAACGGCGACAGTATCAAAGCTCTTGAATGCTACAGGAAGGCAAATAACACAGAGCGGATCATTAGTCTTCTCTGTGATATTTCGGATAAGAATCCGGGCATGGAAATCTATCAGTCTGTAGAAAAGTACTTTGATCAGATTCCTGTAGCGACAATCAGTAAATATCCGACACTTATGAGTGCAGAGGCTATGATCTGTTCTTTAAGACTTGATCCGGACCGGTCTGAGCAGTGGGTAGAGAGGCTGAAGGAGTTCGCACAGAAGGCCGGACGTGGAAGCGCTGGTCAGATTGAAGCGTACAGCCGTCTTCTCTTTCTCGACATTATCCTTCCACACAGGGGAACTGCGGAGCTGCTGCAGTCTGTTAAGAACGTATCCTCAGTAACCAGGGGCTGGGTAGATCAGTACAGTGAAGTCTCAGTGACAGACAATAGTACATCTATCCTGAACGGAGGGCTGGATCTGACAGAATTTTTTGATCTTCACAAGAATGATTATGCAAAGGTCGAACAGCTTGACAATGCCGTTAAGTTCCTGCTTCGCAGAAATGCGGTGGGTTATGTACAGTTAGCTTATCTGGAAAATAAATTTGAGCGTCTTGAAATCTCTTTTAAGGAAATGTCTACAAAACTGAACGAGATCTATATGCAGACCGATGCATGTGGGACCCTGGAGACCAGCTATGTTGCGATAGCCCTTCTTGCCAAGTCATATATTACGCAGGGCATGTACAGTGTTGCAGAAGCAAGCTTTGAGAGCTTTGTAGAGAAATTCAGGAGGAGTGGAAATAAATCTCTGAAACCCGGATTGGAGACCTTCCGCATGTGGAAATCCCTTCTTAAGGGCGAAGTTTCAAGAGC
Source organism: Eubacterium sp. (assembly GCA_020844525.1). Classification (GTDB taxonomy): domain Bacteria; phylum Bacillota; class Clostridia; order Lachnospirales; family Lachnospiraceae; genus Bilifractor. The sequence continues at coordinate 8,505 of JAJGAH010000069.1, read as the reverse complement.
AAGAGAGTGGCTTCCGCAGGCACCGGATTCTACAGTGTCCTTCTCGTTCCTGGATCGGTATTTTTATATTCACAAGATTCGGGTCTTTATCACTTTCCAGAAGTATGAACTGGCAAATCATCTGTGTGATCGGCTCAGGCCTGTCTTCGAGAGATACCACCGTCCTTATATGGCCATCCAGACCTCTCTCTTTAAGTCCGTGATTCTCTTCCGCCAGGGCCGGGAGGATTGGCGCGAGTATCTTATGAGGGCTCTTGAGCTGGCACAGACCTATCGCTATCACTGGGTAATCGCAATGGAGGGAGCCGCTGTCAAACCGCTTCTTGATTCATTCGATGGCGACAGGATCAATCCGGAATATCTTCAGAATGTGCGCAAGCTTGTGGATAAGATGGCATCTTTCTATCCAAAATATCTGCAACCGGTAGAGGCGGTCGTTGAGCCTCTGACAGCTATGGAAAGAAAGTCTTTGCACCTGATTTGCAGTGGACTGAATTCTGAGGAGATCTGTGAAGCTCTGAATATCTCTTATAGTGGATTAAAATTCCACAGACAGAATATCTACAGGAAACTGAATGTCAATAATCAGCTTGAGGCAATAGAGAAGGCAAGGAGCCTCGGACTGGATTGATTGCAGCATAGGATGTGCAGGCTGTTTTGACACCTGTATCAGACCTATTATGGAAAATCCTGATCTTTTGAATAGGGAAGGGACCATGAATAAACGTGAAAGCGTTTTTTCATGGTCCCTTTTTCTGTCTATAGCACATCTGGATCTGATGAATAGTGCATACTTCTTCTTTCTCCGTAAACGTCAAAACGTACGCCTATTGTTAAAAAGTTTGATAGTTACGAATGGGATAGGATGGCCACTTCTAAACGGAAGCGTTCTAACACAAAAAAAGAATAAAAACTATCCTGCTGGTCAGTTATGTTCAGTCTCCTGCTTTGTTAGCATATGAACGATCGCAGGGTCAGGCGAATGGGTGGATATCAATATTGAGCTGCCCTGCCAGGTCCCCGCAAGAGAATGCAAAAAGGGAGAGAGGGCCAGATGGATGTGCGCAACGGCCATAAGAACAGGAAGACACATAAGAAAAATAAATGTTTTGGACACATATTTTTATGCGTGATGTTGGCGCTGACAATTGCTGTTACCGCTAATATTGGTATTCTGCCGGTCATGGCCCTGAGTAGTGCGGATATGGGATCAGCTGCCTCGCAGGAGCCCGCCGGAGACACTGAAAAGCAAGATCAGAGCGGGAGTGGAGCAGACACGGTTACAACAGATGGAACTGCGGAGGATGTGACATCTGAATCAGAGGCGAATGGAATCTCTGATTCAACGGGCAAGGCTGCAACAGGTACAGATGCGACGGGTACAGCTTCAAATGCAACGGGTACGGCTTCAGATTCAACGGGTATGGGCGCAGAAGCAACGAATACAGCGGCATCTGCTTCGGATTCAGCTGCAGATGCGGCACCGGCGTCCACATCGGAAGAAGCGGCGACTGCTGCGGCAGACATCAGCGACAAGGTCAGTCTGCAGAAATTTGAGATTGCGGAACTGGATGATGGAATGCAGAAGATTTCCGGCAGCGAGGACGCTCAGTATGAGCACCACATCTATGCGACGCAGGAGATTACGCTGAACTGGACAGCGGATGCGGATATTCTCAGCAAGATCCATGCTGGTGACTACTTTACCTTCCGCCTGCCGGGGCAGTTCGATTACACGAGCCTGAAAGCAAATCCTGAAATTGAAGGCTTGGGTTCAGCTGCCCAGGCAACCCTGTTTCAGAAAGACCAGGAGACCTATATTCGCATTACCTTCAACACAATACCGCTGAACTGGCTCACCATTGATAACGCCGCCTTCGGAAGGATACAGCTAATGGTAAGACCAGATACCGACAAGATGCTTTCCGGGGCAAATGCTGTGATGGTGGTGGCAGGATCCCATGTGTGGTCCCCGAATCCGGTGCAGGAGGGAGAAAATAAGACCTTCCTCGTGAAGAATTTTACTCCGCGGACAGATTCGAAGGATCTGACGGATACACAGATCACAGATTTTACCATCACCGATGAGACCGGAACGGAGCCGGCGACATATTATACGGACCAGTATTACGACATCAATATCGGATGGAAATGGACACGCAGTGATGATACTCCATGGCTGATTCCGGGCGACTGGTTTGAGATCCTTCTTCCCTCAGAGTTCAGTTATCAGAACTACCTTTACGGGGGATTCACCAATTCCTTCGATATCAAGAATGAAGCAGGTGACGTCATTGCGACGGGGGTGATCAATCCCGGAGGGACGATCAAAGTCACTTTCAGTGACAAGATCTCGAAAGAAAAAGCCAATCTGTATTCGACGGGCTCTGTTACTGTTGAGGGCTATATCACGGAAGGAAATGCCGGACAGGCTTATCCTGCTGTCAATATTGCTGGCGGAACATCCAGCCGCGCGAAAAAAATCACGGTAGTAAAGAACAGCACTGCAAATGACTACCACTGGGTGACGCCTAAATATGTATCTGCCTTTGATTGGAGTCTTTTGCGAACGGTGTCGCACCCGGAAGGCAAGATCTTTTGGCAGAATTCGCGTTATTATTTGAAGTTGCGTCCTGGGCATTACAATCAGTCCCAGGTTCCGATCCAGTCTCAGTTCATTTCGACATATAACGTCGTCAAAGCGGAGAACGATAACTTAACCTTTACAAACGCGCTTCCTTCAGAGTGGAGCTCCGGGGACACTTCAAAGTATGCAGTGGCTTACTGCGGAGACCTTAACACCAGCTACCCGGACTGGGATAAAGCCAGGATTAGGAGCAATCGTTACTCCACGATTGGCTTTCAGAAGGTGCCGATCGCCTCTTATAGCGATTATGACGATGAACAGAAGGAAGCTCTGACGAGGCTCCTGAGCAACAGCTACCCGTATGTGGATGCGGCGACGATGAGAGAGCGCTTTGACCTGCCCTCTCAAATCGGTGAGCATGAGATGATTGCGATCGTACAGGGCGCGATCTGGGCTATCCAAACCAAAGATGATGATTTGTTTGAGGAAGCCGGGGATAACCTTGTTAATTATAAAAAGTGGAGCACAGCGTCTACGTCTAATAATGTCTTACCGGCCAATACATATAATAACGTTCCGGAGCTGGTCATACAGTGGATCAAAAATCTTGTCTACTTTGGCCGTACGGGACAGGCACCTCAGGGTTATCAGTTTGACATTCCGCAGGGTACAGCAAAGCCCTTCAAGATCACGGATGCAAAGATCGTGAATAAAGTCAGGAATGACGACGGCACATACAGCATAACAGCAGAGGTCTCACTGAACCGAAAACTGCAGAGCTCCCAGACCGGAACACTTACCGTGAAAGATGGATCAGGCAGTACGGAGCAGACTGCTTTGTCTGCGGGGCAGAATGTCTTTACGGTTCAGTTAAATCAGGTATCTGGCAGCACAAAATCCCTGCAATTTCATATTGATGTAGAAGATCCCTATGCAAATATGCAGGTATATATGTTTGACAACAATGGAATTGAAGGGAATACGAGCAAGCAGTCACAGGACTTTATTACCGCAGAGAGTAAATCTGCGAAATGGGCCAGTGACTTCACTCTTCAGACGCAGATCCAGGAGCATTATACACTGCCCAATACAGGCGGATCAGGAACGGAAATGTTTTCAATCGGTGGACTGACAGCGATTCTGCTGGCTTTCCTGCTGTTTATTATACGACATAAAACGACAGAGGAGGTATTGCAGGGAGGCTTGGGGAAGCGCCGGTTGAAATGCAGCAAAAATATTATTCTCATAAAAGTTAAAGGAAAGAGGTAAGAGGAAGATGAGAAAAGTAATGAAACGGATCGCCACATTAATCACGGCGGTCATGATGATGCTCACGATGTGCATACCGGTCATGGCGGCGGATACAGCAGATACTACCACCGCGCTGACCGGTATACCATCTGCGGCTGACAGAGGAACAATGACAATCACGGGCCTGAAAAAAGGGGATACTGTCACCTGGTATCCGATTGCGAAGGCGCAGTATGACGGAGGCGGGTTTACCGGCTATAAAACCGTTGTCGATGGATCTCCAAAGGATATCACTGCACCGACGGCAGATGAGATGACGTCCCTGGCAAAGAATGCCACGATTCTGGCACAGACAGATACGCTCACTGCGACAGCTGCCGCAGATGGACCTGTCACGGTTTCTGCTCCTGTAGGCGAGTATGTGGCAGTTGTCACTTCCGTGGATCCATCCCGGATCTACAATCCGATACTGAGCAGTGTGTATTACAGCACAGACGGTCAGAGCATTATCGGAGGCACTGTGAAGGCAGGAGACAAATACATCATCAATGGCACTTCATCTTATGCCAAGTCTACGGATGAGACATCCGGCAAGAAGGTAAATCCGGGAAAATCCGCAACTTCTACCAGAGATAACGGCGATGATGTAGCAATCGGTGATAAGCTCCATTTTGAGCTGACCGGCCTGATCCCGTCTTACAGTAAACAGTACACCACAGTGACTTACAAGATTAATGATGAAATGGATGGCAGCCTTGATCTCGATGCAGGTTCGATCAAAGTGCTGGTCGGCGGAAAGGAGGTCGCTGCTGACGGCACAGTTTATTCAGTGACGACGCATGAGCATAGTTTTGAACTTTATTTCCAGCAGAGCTATATTCTTGGCCTTGCCGGCAATGATGATGCCGGACGTGCCGTTACCGTGACGTACGATGCGAAACTGAATGCAAATGCAACTCTCAACTTTGATGCCAATAACAACAAGGCAACCTTCACTTATACAAACAAGCCGGACAGTTCAACGACCACAGAAGAGCATAAGACATATCAGTACACGTTCGCAATCGATGGCAACATCAACGGATCCCAGAAGCAGATCAACCGCAAGGGTCATGAGCTGATCAAGGTCAACGAAAAGGGTGAGCCGGTAAACGAACCGAAATGGATCGATGACGGGACGGACGAGACAACGATCGAAAACGGACTGGCCGGTGCTGAATTTACGCTGACCAACGATACGACAAAGAAAGTCTACACAGCGACCACAGATACCAACGGTTACTTTAATGGTTTTACGGGTCTTGATGCCGGAACCTATACACTGGTTGAGACCAAAGCACCGGCTGGATACTCCCTGAACACGACGAAGCATACCGTTGTGATCGCCGCCTCCTACAATGATGATGGTACCCTGAAGGACTACTCGATCACGATCGATGGCAAAAACACATCTCATTACACGGCAACTTATGAAAGCGGAGCAGTAAAGACGATCACGACGATCGGTAAAACGGTGACCACATACATCAAGAACACCAAGCTGAATTCTCTTCCATCCACCGGTGGAATGGGCACATATCTTTTCACTGGTATTGGCGCTGTGATCATCGCGGCGGCGCTCGGTCTGTTTTTCCATGGAAAGAAAAGCAGTGGCAGTGCATCGGAGTGATTTGAACTGAAAAAAATGTGATGGTGAAACGGCATGAGGCGCAGTGAAGCTCTTCATGCCAGCCCCGGAACGTATGAAATAAGTGCGTTCCGGATTTTATCTTTGCTGATGAAGGATAAGACAGAAATGCAATTGAATAATAATGTAGAAAAGAAAAAGAAGAAAACGGGACGTTTCCGGCTGTTCCTGATTATTATTCTTCTCCTCGGAGGAGTTGCGGTGCTGTTTTATCCGACGTTCAGCGATCTCTGGAACAGATATCGCACCAGCCAGCTGATGACGAGCTATGCAGAATCCGTCGGGAAGTCGGATGAAGAAAGCAAAAAGGAGCTGGAAGCAGCGCAGGCATACAACCAATCCCATACCGTCAACCAGATCGTCGATGCATTTTCTGAAAATCAGGAAACCAGCGATTCACAGGAGTATGAAGCTCTTCTCAATCCGACGGGAGACGGGATGATGGGGTGGCTTGAGATTCCGAAGATTGGTCAGAAACTGGCCATCTATCACGGAACGGACGCCGAGACGCTGGAAAAAGGCGTCGGTCATCTTGAAGGAACATCTCTTCCGGTCGGCGGTGAAGGGACGCATGCCGTACTTTCTGCGCATCGGGGACTTCCGAGTGCAAAAATGTTTACAGATCTCGACCAGCTAAAGGAAGGCGACCGGTTCTATCTGACTGTGCTCGATCAGAAGATGGCTTATGAGGTGGATCAGATACTTGTGGTGGATCCTTCAGAAACTTCAGCTCTGGCAATCGAACCGGGAAAAGACCTGGTGACGCTTGTTACCTGTACGCCTTATGGCATCAATACGGAGCGGCTTCTGGTCCGGGGACACAGGATTCCGTACTCTGAGAAAGAAAAAACCAAAGATGAGAGCAGCCGGAGCCTCCTGCCATCGAACCGTGCAGAATGGCTGTTCCTGTTTGCTGTAGCAGCCCTCGTTCTGTTTACAGTGATTCTGATTGTGAAAAGAAAAAAGCGTTGAGGAGTAGACATGAAGACTGGATTCAGAAGAATGGTGGCGATTTTTCTTGGAGTGCTGGTGATCGCCATGCTGGCAGGCAGCGTGCCGGTGTCAGCAGGTGAACAGGGACAACTGACGCTTTCTTTTCAGTATAACGATCAGCCGCTTCAGAATGTCTCATTTCGAGCATATTTCGTCGCGTCGCTGCAGGCATCTGAGTCTGAGGCAGTCTATACGCCGGTCAGTCCCTTCACAACAGACAGGAACGGACAGGTCGTAAATTATACAGGACTTACAACGGAGCAGTCGATTGACCTTGCAGACTGGTTTGCTTCTCTGACCGCTAGTATTCAGAATGGCATTTCCGGCACTACGGATGCATCCGGTACAGCAACCCTGAACGGATTGCAGGATGGGATGTACCTGATCGTTCAGACGGATCAGCAGAAAGCCGATGGAATGTTCAGTCCGTTTCTGGTCAGCGTTCCGAAAGGATCGCAAAGTGCAGATGGCTATTCCTGGAGTTACGCGGTGACGGCGGAGCCAAAGTACGAGAAGAAAAATGATGGGAAACCCACTGTGACACCGACAGTCACACCAGTAGTTACGCCAGGCACTCCGAAAAACACCCCTCCTGTCAAGACCGGTGATACATCAAATGTTCCTCTCTACAGTCTGCTCTTTGGCATTTCAATGGCTGTTCTCTTCGTGCTTGTCAGATATGCTTCAAATGAAAAGGCGGAATCATAAGACCGTGCAGAAGAATATAATCGGTAAAAGATATGGAAAGCTTGTTGTTATGAGCACTTTCATTGCGGAAAATCATCACCGGAAATGTATCTGCCTTTGCGACTGCGGCAGACAGACAACAGTATATTACAGCAATCTGGAAAGCGGCAGAACCAAAAGCTGCGGATGTCTGTCGATTGGCAAACGGAACGTATGCCGCCAGCATTACGTTCCAGAAACAAAGACATCATCTGGGGACCTATAAAACCTTAGAAGAGGCAGCGGATGCCAGGAGACGGGGATATTAAAAAATATCATGCTCCGTTTCTGGAAAAGTATGAAAAGGGATGGTAGAAGATTAATATTCGTGGATAGGAATGTACGATTATTGGGAAAGTGGCGGAAAAACTGACATTATTATGATTATGAAGCCTGAGTTCTGCTGAAATATGCGGGTTCAGGCTTTTTTTCGAATAAATAGATGATGATCCGTGCAGGACATGATCGTGCGGCCTCATGTGTGCCGCACGACCTCGAATCTCTGGAGCTTTACAGGCTCCTCATCGCGGATACCGGCCTTCCGCTTCGCAATGTCGATCTGATCCTCGACGGTGTCAACTCCGTCAAGATCGGGCAGGAGAAGTCCGCGCCGGCGTCCTCTTGTGACGATGACGCCGTACTTCTTCACGTCAAGGAGCGATGGGGAATCGATGTCCTCGGGCTCGGTGAGGACGTCTACGCTGTATTCCAGATGGCTCAGCTCATTTTCAAGAACCGGATGAAAGCGCGGGTCACGAGTCGCGGCGGAAATGGCGTTGCGGATGATTTCCTCTGCAATACAGCTGCAGCAGGGCAGAATGGTTCCAATACAGCCGCGTAGCTCCCCGTCCTTATGCAGGGAACAGAACACGCCGGCCTTCCGCTTCAGCATGTCATCCGGCACGTCGCCCTTCCTCGGGACGCGGAGTGTCTTTCCGGTGCGTATATAGGTCTCGACCGTTTTTCGGGCGAGCGCCGTGTATGGGTCCTCGTCCTCTCTTGCGGCTGCAATTTTCTTCTCCTGCTCTGCCTCGTATTGATCGAGGAAGTTCCTGCGAGGATCGGTTCCCGTCACGCGGAAGGTGCAGACGCCGTAGCCGACCCCGGTTACGTCCTGATGGGAGAGCCAGTGGGCCTCCACCGAACGGCGGTCCAGCGCGCCCGCCATGATGACAAAGGAACGATGCCCGCACTCAGCGGCCTTCTCAAGAAGCACAGGATCAAATGAGAGGAGCTCGCCGAGGGCTCCGCGTGAGCAGGC
>JAJGAH010000068.1 GCA_020844525.1 Eubacterium sp. | reverse complement strand
GCATCCGGGAAAGAAGCTTATCGCTGCCGGACAGGATTTTGGCCAGAAGGCACGTGTGGATGCGGAAAACGGTGTGGCCTGGAAGGAGCTTGACAACGATGACCAGCAGAAGATGAAGGCATTCAGCAAGGCACTGCTGAAGCTGTACCGGGAGCAGCCGGCACTATTCCAGCTGGATGACAACCCGGATGGATTTGAATGGATCAGCAATCTTGACTGGGAGCGAAATCTTCTGGTATTTCTGCGCAAGACGCAGAAGCAGGAGGAGACACTTCTGGTTGTCGCGAATTTCTCAAATGTGGAATATGACAACTTCATGGTCGGCGTGCCCTATCCGGGGAAATACAAGGAGATCTTCAACAGTGATGAGACAGCGTTCGGCGGCAAAGGCATCACCAACCCGAGGGTAAAGCTCAGCAGGGCCGTGGAGCAGGACGAGAGGAAGGATTCCATCAAGATCAAGGTTCCGCCGCTTGCAGTATCCGTCTTTCGATTTACAGAAAAAATCGAACACATAGTGCCTGGGAAAGAGGATAGCTCTGCAAAAACAGTAAAACCAGCAAAGACAGTAAAAACTGCAAAAGCAGAAAAAACAGTAAAGGCTGTAAAAACTGCCGGCCGCACCAGAACAGCGAAAAACACAAAACAATCCGGCGCTGCAGAGAAGACGGCAAAGAAGACAGTGAAGAAAACAACAGGAGCCAGAAGGACGGCTTCAGGTACTTCCGGGGCATAATAATCCAGAAAAACGGCTTCGGGTACTTCCGGAGTAGTAGTATTATTAAATAGAGAAGCACAACCACAAGCGATCCGTTCAGGATATATACAGGCAGAAGTTCCATGGACCATTTGTCAGAGCAATACCGGCTGTTAAAAGATTTATCCGAAGCAGTCAACAGCTTAGATGGCGAGGACTGTTTGACGAAGGCGCGAAGCGCCTGAGGAGTTCCGCAGCTTCACAGATAAGGATAAATCTTTGTTACAGCCGGTTTGCGAATGACGACCGGGCCATGGAACCTCTGCCTGTGTCAAACCCTGTGTTAACTCTTGTGTCAAGCCCATGTTAGTTTTCCAATAATACTTGCATTCAGTAAGCAATTGTGTTATTTTGTAAATGTTAATAGTTGACTAAAGCAGGAGTGGGCGGATTTCAGCCCACTCTTATTTATTGCCAGCAGGGCGCTTTTCAGGCGTTTTTTAAATTACTGCACAGGAAACGCCCGGGGCAGTTGTGTCGTGAAAGGAGAGATTGCGTGAGCAGCAGAACAGATGCGGTCGAGAAGCGGGCGGAAGCCATTCTGGTCCCCATTCTTGACGAGATGCATTATGAGTTCGTAGACCTGGAATATGTCAAGGAAGCCGGAACCTGGTATCTGAGGGCATATGCGGACAAGGAAGGCGGAATCACTGTCGATGACTGCGAGGAAATCAGCCATGCATTCGGCGCAAAGCTGGATGAGGAGGATTTTATTGAGAATTCCTACATCCTGGAGGTCAGTTCGCCCGGGCTCGGAAGACCCCTGAAAAAGGAACGGGATTACCAGCGCGCCAAAGGGCAGAGAATTGAAATTCACACATTCAGGATTATCAATCACGCAAAGGAGTTCACCGGGGTTCTGACCGGCTGGGACAAGGATACAGTCACCATTGCAGAAGATGAGACCGGGGAAACCATGACATTTCCCAGAAAAGACATCGCCCTGATACGCATGGCGTTTGATTTTTGATCAGTGCATAATATCGGATATCATACCAGGAGGAAAATGGAAAAATGAACAGCGAGATACTGGAAGCTCTGACGATTCTCGAGAAGGAAAAAGGAATCAGCAAGGATGCGCTTCTGGAGGCCATTCAGCAGTCTCTTCTGCAGGCATACAAGAATCAGTATGACAGAACAGACAATGTTACAGTAACGATGGATCCGGATACCTGTGATTACCACATTCTTTCAGCGAAGACGGTGGTAGAGCATGTGGAGGATCCTGTTACGGAAATTGGACAGCAGGATGCATTCAAGATTGATTCCGGGGCACAGATCGGAGATGTCGTGCAGGTTGAGATTCAGTCCAAGAGTTTTGGACGGATTGCGGCCACAAACGCAAAGAATGTCATTCTTCAGAAAATCCGTGAGGAAGAGAGAAAATCTCTGTACAATGAATATTATGAGAAGGAACACGATGTTGTGACCGGTGTTGTGCAGCGGTATATCGGCAGGGATGTCAGCATCAACCTCGGAAAGGTGGATGCAATCCTGAAAGCAAAGGAAATGGTCAAGGGTGAGAAGCTTCGTCCCACCGAGAGAGTCAAGGTCTATGTGCTTGAGGTGAGGGACACACCGAAGGGCCCGAAGATTCTGGTTTCCCGCACGCATCCGGAGCTGGTCAAGAGACTGTTTGAGGAAGAGGTCGCTGAAATCCGCGATGGTGTCATTGAGATCAAGGCAATTGCGAGGGAGGCCGGATCCCGTACAAAGATTGCAGTCTACAGCAATGATCCGAATGTTGATGCGGTCGGAGCCTGTGTCGGTGTCAATGGTTCCCGTGTCAATGCAATTGTGGATGAGCTGGACGGTGAGAAGATCGATATCATTAACTGGGATGAGAATCAGGCTTATCTGATTGAAAATGCACTGTCTCCGGCCAAGGTAATTTCTGTTCTGGCTGACCCGGATGAGAAGCAGGCACTTGTCATCGTTCCGGATTATCAGCTGTCTCTGGCCATTGGCAAGGAGGGACAGAACGCCCGTCTGGCTGCCCATCTGACGCAGTTCAAGATTGATATAAAGAGCGAGACTCAGGCACGTGAGGAAGGACTTTTCGATGAATATGCCGAGGATGATGACGACGAAGAAGATTATGAAGAGTACGATGAGGATGCGTCTGATAATGCAGATGAATCTGATATAGATGAATCTGATGCCGCTGCCACAGAGGAAATGTCTGAGGGTTCCGGTGATGCAGATACAGAGGCCGAGGATACCGCTGATTCGGATGCGGAAGCTGAAGCTGCCGTGGACTCTGTTGCAGAGGAAAATCGTGAAGAATCTGGAGAAGCAGAATAATCTGCGGCAGAGGAACCTGATACAGAGACTGCAGATACAACAGAATCTGACACAGAGTCATAATTTTTTCAGGAGGGAGCGTAGTCATTGAGCGAAGTCCGTAAGGTACCGATGCGCACCTGCGTCGGTTGTCGTGAGAAGAAGGCAAAGAAGGAACTGATTCGTATTCTGAGGACACCGGATGGAGAAATCCGGCTGGATTTTACCGGAAGGCAGAACGGAAGAGGCGCTTACATATGCGCGGATGCCGCATGTCTGGCGAAGGCCCGGAAAAATCATGGTGTGGAACGGTCCCTGGGCTGTGCGATTCCTCCGGAAGTGTTCGACAGACTGGAGGAGGAGCTGAAGCAGAATGGACAGTAAGAAGGCACGCTTTATGATCAGCCTGTCTATGAAAGCAGGCAGGATTGCAGCTGGTTCCTTTGCCGCCGAGAATGCGGTCCGGACAGGAAAGGCTGCGCTGATCCTTGTATCGCAGGATGCTTCCGCGAATACAAAGAAGAAATTTCATGATATGGCCGCTTACCGGCATATTCCGATTCATGAATTTCTCACAAAAGAGGAGCTGGGTGCACTGATCGGGAAAGGGGAGCGATCTTCCGTTGTGATCACAGATCCAGGGCTTGCCCGAGAAATACACAGGCTCTTTGAGGCGGATGTACAGGAGTAAGTCAATCACGATTCATACAATAGTCAAGAGGTAATCGATACATTGAATAATAACGAAAATGAAGGAAAGAGAATGAATGAACAGATGGGAAAGACACCGGAAGAGGACGCAAAAAAGACCTCAGGTGCCGGAGCCGCAAAGGAAGAGCATGCTGCCGGCGGTGCCAGGGATGCAAAACCGGTAAAGAAGAAGAAAAGGCTGATTGCGGTTTTCCATCCCCAGAATGCGACCAGCAAAGAGGGAAGGAACTTCCATCAGGCAATGGAAGACAAGAAAAAGAAATCCAGAGAAAAGTCCGTGAAGGCAGACCAGACAGGCAGGAGAACGGAAACCGGCAGACTCGGTGTTATGCAGGAGAGCAGCCGTGGCGGGCGTCCGGTGGGCAAGCATGCTGCAGCAGCTGGCGCTCCGATTGTAAAGGTGCCCAGACCACATCCGGTCATTCATACAGAGGAGCCTGTAAAGCCTGCAGAAGCGGAGAAGAAGAATAACATAAAGGCTGCAGCAGCACAGGCAGAGCAGGAAGAACGCAGTCAGGCTGCGGAGACCGCTGTACAGAAATCTGCGGAGATCTCTCATGAAGCGCAGCAGAGCGCACCTGCAGCGCAGAGCGCAGCAGCAAAGCCTGAGAGTACAGTCCATGCAGCACAGGCTTCCGAGGCAGCTTCCGGAGCATCAGTGACAGCTGGAGCAGCAGAGTCAAAGACTGCTGAACATCACGCAGAACCGGCGGCATCTGTATCCAAAGCTTCTGCTTCTGCAGAACAGAGCGGAACACAGATGGGCAGCACTTCTGATATTGCAGCAGAGAACCGGAACCATCAGGCACAGAGCGGCACTGGCAGAAGCTACAGCGACCGCAGCGGCAGTCAGGGCAGAAGCTATGGCGACCGCAACGGCAGCCAGGGCAGAAGCTACGGTGACCGCAATGGCAGCCAGGGCAGAAGCTACGGTGACCGCAGCGGCAGTCAGGGCAGAAGCTATGGCGACCGCAGTGGCAGCCAGGGCAGAAGCTATGGCGACCGCAATGGCAGTCAGGGCAGAAGCTATGGCGACCGCAACGGCAGCCAGGGCAGAAGCTATGGCGACCGCAATGGCAGTCAGGGCCGGAAGCCCTATGGTGACAGAAATAATCGTCCGGGAACAGGCAGCAGCCGTACTGGTTTCGGTGGCAGCCGTACCGGTTTCGGCGGAAACCGTCAGGGCTTTGGCGGGAAAAACGAGGAAGAAGGAAACCGCTTCCAGAGCCATTCCAGAAACCAGCATCAGGACCACAGGTCCGGTCAGGGCGCGGCTATGGACATGGGCCTGAAGAAGCCGTCCAGAGACAATGCCAGCCATAACAAGGATAAGGATAAGAGCAAGAGCGATCTTCGCGGAAATAAATTCACAAATGACAGAGGAACCGGACGCGGCAGCAGACATCTGCTTCCCAAGGCTCTTCAGAAGCCAACGCATAAGAAAGAGGAAAAGAAGGAAGAGAAGGTGACGGAAATCAAGATCCCGGAAAAGGTAACAATCCGTGAGCTGGCAGAGAAGATGAAGATGCAGCCTTCCGTGATCGTCAAGGATCTCTTCATGAAGGGCGAGATGTATACGGTCAACCAGGAGGTTGATTACGACAAGGCAGAGGAGATCGCAATGACCTATGATATTCTCTGTGAGCCGGAGGAGAAGGTCGATGTGATCGCCGAGATGCTCAAGGAGGACGAGGAGGATGAGAGCAAGATGGTTCCGCGTCCACCGGTTGTCTGCGTCATGGGACATGTAGACCATGGTAAAACCTCCCTTCTGGATGCCATCCGTCATGCTCATGTAACGGCAAAAGAGGCCGGCGGTATCACACAGAATATCGGTGCCTATGTCGTGAACATCAACAACCGGAAGATCACCTTCCTGGACACACCTGGCCATGAGGCATTTACAGCGATGCGTCTGCGTGGCGCACAGTCCACGGATATCGCCGTTCTCGTTGTGGCGGCGGACGATGGCGTTATGCCGCAGACCATTGAGGCAATCAACCATGCGAAAGCCGCAAACGTAGAGATCATTGTAGCCATCAACAAGATTGATAAGCCCGGCGCAAATGTGGACCGCGTAAAGCAAGAGCTTACAGAGTATGGTCTGGTTGCCAGTGACTGGGGTGGTCAGACAGAAATGGTAGAGGTTTCAGCAAAGACAGGACAGGGTCTTGACAATCTGCTGGAGACTATTCTTCTGACTGCGGATATCATGGAGCTGAAGGCAAATCCGGACCGCCTGGCAAGAGGTCTGGTACTGGAGGCAAAGCTGGACAAAGGAAAGGGACCGGTTGCAAACCTGCTTGTACAGAAGGGAACACTGCATGTCGGCGACTATATCGCCTGCGGTGCATGCTCCGGCAAGGTCCGCGCGATGACCGATGAAAACGGAAAGCGCGTGAAGACGGCAGGACCATCCACACCTGTAGAGGTGCAGGGACTCGATGGCGTTCCGGATGCCGGTGAAACCCTTGTAGCCATGGAGACCGATAAGGAGGCAAAGAACTTTGCTGCCACCTTTACAGCCGAGCACAAGAATCAGCTGCTGGAGGAGACAAAGTCCAGAATGTCCCTGGATGATCTGTTCAGCCAGATTCAGGATGGCTCCGTCAAGGAGCTTGAGCTTGTCGTGAAGGCAGATGTACAGGGATCTGTGGAGGCAATCCGTCAGTCTCTGATGAAGCTGTCCAATGACGAAGTAGTCGTGAAGATTATTCATGCTGGTGTAGGCGCTATCAATGAGTCAGATGTGACGCTTGCCGCCGCATCAAATGCGATTGTCATCGGATTCAATGTCCGTCCGGACGCAAACGCGAAGGCGCTTGCGGACCAGGAGAAGGTGGACGTAAGACTGTACAAGGTTATTTATCAGGCAATCGATGACATTGAGGCAGCAATGAAGGGTATGCTGGAGCCGGTTTACGAGGAAAAGGTAATCGGTCACGCAGAGGTTCGTCAGCTCTTCAAAGCATCCGGTGTCGGCACCATCGCAGGAAGCTACGTACTCGACGGTGTGGTCCAGAGAGGATGCAAGGTGCGGATCACCCACGGCAAGAAGCAGGTATTCGAGGGAGACCTCGCGAGCCTGAAGCGGTTTAAGGATGATGTCAGGGAGGTCAAGGCCGGCTATGAATGCGGTCTCGTATTTGACGGCTTCAATGATGTCAGTGAGGGAGACCAGGTAGAGGCTTACACAATGGTAGAGGTACCGCGTTGAGAAAAAACAGTGTTAAAAATATCAGAATCAATGAATCTGTAAAGGAAGAGCTCAGCAATATCATCCGGAATGTGGTGAAGGACCCGAGAATCGCACCCGTTGTCTCTGTGACAGAGGCGACGGTTGCTACGGATCTGAAGACCTGCCGGGTCATGATCAGTGTGCTCGGAGATGAAAAGGCGAAGGCGGATACGATGGAAGGGCTGAAGAGCTCAGCCGGTTTCATCCGTCATATGCTTGCAGTGAACCTGAATCTGAGAAATACCCCGGAACTCCATTTCAAGCTGGACGAATCCATAGAGTATGGTGTGCATATGTCCAAACGTATTGACGAAGTCATGGAACAGGATCGGAAAAGGCATGCAGAAGAAGATTGATGAATTTTTAAAGGATGTGAAAACCGTAGCGATTGCGGGTCATGTGAATCCGGATGGCGACTGCGTAGGGTCCTGCATGGGCATGTACCTGTATCTGAAGGACAATTTTCCGCAGATACAGACAGAGGTCTATCTGGAGGCACCGCGCAGGGCGTTCTATGTCATCCGGGACCTGGATAAGGCAAAGCAGGACTGCGTGGAATATCCCTGTGACCTTCTGATCCTTCTGGATATCAGCAGTCATGACAGGATCGGTGTTGCCAGCTGTCTGCTGAAGAGTGCAAAGCGTGTGCTCTGTCTCGACCACCATAAGACAAATCGGGACAGCTATACCTGGCTGTTCAACTATCCGGAGATCAGCTCCACCTGTGAGGTGGTCTGGAATTTCCTCGATTCGGATAAGATCGGTGAAAAATGTGCAGAGGCTCTGTACATGGGGATGGTACATGATACCGGCGTATTCCAGTATGCCAGTACGTCACCCCGCACAATGCGCATCGCCGCGTCGCTGATGGAAAAGGGAATTCCCTTTAGCAGGCTGATAGATGAGACCTATTATCAGAAGACGTTTGTCCAGAACCAGCTTCTCGGCAGAGCGCTGGTGGAGAGCTTTCTGATGTTTGACGGAAAACTGATTGTGTCTTGTATCCGGAAGAGAGATATGGATTTTTATCATGCAACGCCTGCGGATATGGACGGGATTGTCAGTCAGATGCGCAATACCAGCGGGGTAGAGGTATCTGTATTCATGTACGAGCTTTCGGAGGGGACCTGGAAGGTTTCACTTCGTTCCGTCGATCAGGTGGATGTGAGCACTGTCGCACAGTTCTTTGGCGGGGGCGGCCATGCCCGGGCAGCGGGCGTCACCATGCAGGGGTCCTGTTATGATGTCATCAATAACCTGACACAGCATCTCGAAAAGGATCTGCGGCAATGATAAACGGCGTAATCAATGTATACAAGGAGAAGGGTTATACTTCCTTTGACGTTGTCGCGAAGCTGCGTGGTATCCTGCATCAGAAAAAAATCGGCCATACCGGTACGCTGGACCCGGATGCGGAAGGAGTTCTTCCTGTGTGTCTGGGAAAGGCAACCAGGCTGGTGGATATGCTGACCAGTGAGACAAAGACCTATGAGGCCGTACTTCTGCTGGGAGTGGATACGGACACGCAGGATGTAAGCGGCAGCGTCCTTTCCTCTCACCCGGTTACCTGTACACAGGAGGAGCTTGGGGACTGTCTCAGGTCGTTTGCGGGAGACCAGCTGCAGATTCCGCCTATGTATTCTGCGCTGAAGGTACATGGAAGAAGGCTTTATGAAATTGCACGGGAAGGGAAAACCGTTGAACGGGAGGCCCGTCCGGTGCATTTTTACGAAATAAAGATGCTCTCCTGCCAGCTGCCAAAGGCAGTAATACGGGTCACCTGCTCCAGAGGTACCTATATCCGTACCCTCTGCCATGATATCGGTGAGAGACTCGGCTGCGGCGGCTGCATGGAGGCACTGACACGGACCCGCGTCGGTATGTTCTGCATGGAGGATGCGCTTCATCTCGATGAAATCCGTCAGAAGACGGAAGATGGCAGGCTGGGAGACATTCTGATTCCGGTGGACCAGCTGTTTGCGATCCCTTCGCTTGAGACGCTCCCACAGGCGGATTCGGCTGCCCACAATGGGAACCGGATTTCTGCATCCTGCTGCCGCGAAAAAAAGGCAGAGCATTTGCCTGAGATATCCGGAAGCAGTGCGGGTATTTCCTTTGGCAGCAGTGGTGATACTACGGAAAAAGTCAAAATTTTCGACTCAGAAGGTGCCTTTGTCGGGATCTTTGAGCGGGATGACGCGGGAAGCGCATGGAAACCGGTGCGGATGTTTTATGATCCGGGCGTATGACCGGTCAATATGAATGATTGAGCCTGCGAAGGAAGCTTTGAAGGCTTGTACGGTAACTGGGAAGCTATAGAAAACTGCGCAGAAAATATTGAGGTACGGCAGATTTGGAATACATACAGGATCTAAAAAATTATACAGGTACAAAGCCCTGCGTGATTACCCTTGGAAAATTTGACGGGGTACACAGGGGTCATCGTAAGCTGATCAGACGTGTAGTTGA
>JAJGAH010000067.1 GCA_020844525.1 Eubacterium sp. | reverse complement strand
GGAATTATAAAGAATTCAAGCGGCTCACGGCGAAAGCGTTGAATTTCGTATGGATCATCTCTTTGCCGCTTACGGTGTATTTTATGCTGTTTGCCAAAGAGGGTATCTACACGCTGGCTGGTACCGGTTATACCGGTTCTATTGTTCCGATGCAGCTGATCATGCCGACACTGGTCCTGATCGGAATTTCCAGTATAACCGGTATTCAGATTCTGGTTCCGATTGGAAAGGAAATCTATGTTCTGTATTCTGAGATTGCCGGCGCTGTCACAGACCTGGTGCTAAACGCCATTCTGATCCCGGTGATTCAGTCCGCGGGTGCCGCGATCGGAACGCTGGTAGCAGAGTTTGTCGTCCTGCTGGTGCAGGTTATTGCATTGCGGAAGGACCATTTTATGAATTTCCGCGAGGTTCGTTACTGGAAGATGGTTCTGGCGCTTATTCTTGCAGTGCCTACCTGTCTGTGGACAAAACGGCTCAGTATTGTAAGCAATCAGTCTATCAACAGTCTGATCATTCTGCTGATTTCGGCAGTCCTGTTTTTGGGGGTTTATTTTGCCGTTCTCACAGTTACGAAAGAGGATCTGACCTTGTCTATGGAAAAGCAGCTGATTGAAAAACTCCGGCCACATCATGCCGGACAGTTTCATCAGGATAAGCGTGCATGACATTTTTCATTGCAAAGAGGTGTCCGGTCATACAGCCCTGCAGTTTATTTACAGGCATTTTGTTTATAGGTTATTTATGGATCAGTTATCAGGAATAAGTATTACAGATGGCACAAGGGTGTCGGAAAGGATATAGACATGGGAAAAATCAAGGTTACAAAAAACGCAGGTGGTATTGAGGGACTTTATGTAGTAGAACCAGCCGTTTTTGGAGACAATCGGGGCTATTTCATGGAGACCTATAATTACAATGATTTTTCAGAGGCGGGGATTGACTGCACCTTTGTGCAGGATAATCAGTCTGCTTCCAGAAAGGGCGTGCTGCGGGGGCTTCATTTTCAGATTCATTATCCGCAGGATAAGCTGGTCCGTGTGATTCGGGGAGAGGTCTATGATGTAGCGGTTGATCTTCGTGAGGGAAGTCAGACATATGGCAAGTGGTTTGGCATTCTCCTGACGGAAGAGAACAAAAAACAGTTCTTTATCCCGAAAAATTTCGCACACGGATTCATAGTGCTTTCAGATTATGCGGAGTTCTGCTACAAGGTCACAGATTTCTATCATCCGAATGATGAGGGCGGATTGATGTGGAATGACCCGGATATCGGCGTTAACTGGCCTATGCCCGAGGGAATGGGACCGGAGGACCTTGTTCTTTCCGAAAAGGATAAGGTAAACTGGAGCTATCAGGAATTTCTCGGGAAGAAGAAAAACTTCTAATCGGGGTTTTCATAAATAGTCCCTTGTCAAGCTGGAAATGTTTAGGAGAATGAAATGTCAAAATCGAGAAAACCAGCCTTGTTGCAGATTGCAGGTGAAATTTTTCAGAGCAGACGGCTGATTGGAACCCTTGCGAAAAATGACTTCAAGACCAAATTTGCCGGATCCTATCTGGGGAGAATATGGGCTTTTGTGCAGCCTGTTGTTACTGTATTTGTATACTGGTTTGTCTTTGAGAAGGCATTGAATGCAGGCACACAGTCCACGAAACAGGGTATATCTGTTCCCTATGTATTGTGGCTGGTGGCAGGACTGGTTCCCTGGTTTTACTTTTCTGATGCACTTGCATCCGGTACCAGTGCGCTTCTCACATATGATTATCTGGTCAAGAAGGTTGTGTTCAGAATCAGTACACTTCCTGTGGTGAAGGTAGTATCAAGTCTGTTCGTCCATATCTTCTTTGTCTGTTTTATGCTGGGAATGTACATTGCCTATGGACTTTTTCCGGGGATCTATGCAATTCAGATCCTCTATTATTCATTCTGTATGTTTGTATTTGTGTTGGCAGTATCTTATCTCACCAGCGCGGTTGCAGTGTTCTTCAGGGATCTGGTACAGATTGTCAATATTGTTCTGCAGGTCCAGATCTGGGCGACTCCTATTATGTGGAATATGGATGCCGTCAGTTTTCCGCCAATTGTGATGACTATTTTGAAATTTAATCCGATGTATTATATCGTCTGCGGTTATCGGGACGCACTGATTGGGCATACCTGGTTTGTGGAACGGCCTGCACTGACCTTATATTTCTGGATTCTGACATTGCTTCTGATGTTTTTCGGAGCGCATGTCTTTCGGAAACTGCAGCCGCATTTTGCGGATGTCCTGTAACATTTTGGGAAAGGAAAATTAAGCTGGAATGAGTGAAAAATATGCCATCCAGGTGAAGGATGTCAGCAAGATGTATAAACTATATGACAAGCCATCCTACAGATTCCGTGATGCTCTGGGCCTTACAAGAAAGAAGCTGTACCGTGAGCATTATGCCCTGCATCATATGAGCTTTAATGTCAGAAAGGGGGAAACCGTTGGACTGATTGGAACCAACGGCGCAGGAAAATCCACAATCCTCAAGATCATCACAGGCGTGCTGAATCCCACAGAAGGTGAGGTCGTGATTGATGGAAGGATCTCTGCACTTCTGGAGCTGGGCGCCGGTTTCAACATGGAATATACCGGTATTGAGAATATTTACCTCAATGGTACCATGATCGGGTTCTCCAAGGCAGAGATAGATCAGAGAATGAATAGTATCCTGCAGTTTGCAGATATCGGAGACTTTGTCTACCAGCCGGTGAAGACCTATTCCAGCGGTATGTTTGTCCGTCTGGCTTTTGCGGTGGCAATCAATATCGATCCGGAGATATTGATTGTGGATGAGGCGCTTTCCGTGGGAGATGTCTTCTTTCAAGCCAAGTGCTACAAGAAATTTGAGGATTTCAAGGAGCAGGGCAAGACGATCTTGTTTGTCAGCCATGATCTGGGCAGTATTTCCAGATATTGTGACAGAGTCGTACTCCTGAATAAGGGAGTCAAGCTTGCAGAGGGAACACCAAAGGATATGATTGACCTCTATAAGAAGTTACTGGTCAATCAGGTGGATGTCTCGGCAATCCAGAATGGGACTGCCGGCATCCACAGCACAGTAAGCAGTCAGTCGCTGACCGCTGGAGGAAATACAGCAGACAGCCGGCCGGCAGCAGGCTCTGCCGGGGATGATGGGAGTGCTGCAGTACTTCGGGGGGAAATGGGAAACCACAGAAGGAGTAAATCCGGGTCTTCGAGATGGATGGACCATTTCCTGATCAATCCGAATGTCAATGAATATGGTGATGGAAGTGCAAACATTATTGACTACGGTATCGTAGATGATCAGGGGCAGCTTACCTCTTCGATTATCAAGGGCACCCGTTTCACCATCAGGAGCAAGGTGCAGTTTAATACACAGCTCCAGAGCCCGATTTTCACCTTCTCTTTCAAGAATCTGCAGGGAGTTGCCATTACCGGGACGAATACCATGTACGAGCATCAGGATATCGGAACCGTACAGAAGGGTGATATCTATGTGGCATCTTTTGAGCAGGAAATGAACCTGCAGGGCGGGGAATATCTTCTGTCGATCAGCTGTACAGGATATGAAAACGGAAGCTTCGTAGTATACCATCGTCTCTATGATGTGATCAATGTAACGGTTATCTCCGACAAGAATACGGTCGGATTTTTTGATATGAATTCAGATACGCATGTTGTGAAGGTATCAGAATAACCCATGGATATGAACAGTCAGTCAGAGAATATACAAGTACATATTCTTGAGCCATTGAAAACGGTTCCTTCAGATGCAGAACGATACGCATCAGAAGGTGCTGCGGCTTGTGATCCTGGGCAGAGTAATGAAATGGAAATAGAGCTTGACCGGCTCCGGGCAAATCTGGTGCGTGCTTTTGCAATCCCATCGGATGCATCCATTCTTGAGGCTGGCGGGGGATATGGTGCAATAACCGGCGTTCTTGCAGCGCGCGGGAGGCATGTAACGGTCTGGGACACCTCTGCAAAACGATGCAGAATCATTGCCCGCAAGAACGCAGGAAGGGAAAATCTGTCTCTTTATTCGGGGGATTTTTATGCATTCTGCGAAGAAATTCGTGCTGATCGGGACAGATCTGGTTCCGGGTTTGATTTCATTACCTGTATCGGCCCGATGCAGAATGCGGACAGAATCTGTCAGGGGGCATCGTCCTGTGCTGAGATTTTCCGTTTACTGCTTTCACTGCTGAATCAGACCGGCAGCATGCTTATTCTGCTGCAGGATATCCGGGAATATCGTGCTCTGACGTCCTGGATCAGGCACTTCGGATTAAAGGAATCCGTGTATTATGTCTCACCGGATGCGGATTATCCTCTAGAGATCAGCAGTGAGAGGTGGCTGTCAGAACGGCATTCTCAAGATTCATATTCAGGGATTAAAAATGGCAGAGAAGCTGTGCTTCTGCTTCTCACCCGGACGCAGGAAAGCCGCGCAGGGCTTCTGTATGCAAAATTTTCGAATGAACGGGCAGCTGAATATGCACTCTATACATCTGTTTGTCAGGAAAATTTTTCTGATTCCATGCAGCAGAAAGTGAAGCTGACAGATTCTGCACAGACAGAACGTTACGTAGAAAAAACTGCACTGACGGAAGAAGGACAGGCACACGTCCAAAGAATATTCACCTTATACGGAAAGCTCTCGGAAATGTATAACGGACGGCTTCTGATCAACCGATGCGAACAGACGGATAACCGCTGTTCTGTAAGGTTTGCATATCTGCAGGGAGAGACTTACGAGACTTATCTGGACCGGATTCTTTTAGAACAGGGTCCGGATGCCTGTGAGAAGGCACTATCTGACTATATGGAAATGGTGGTTCCAAAACAGCTGGAGGTTCCCTTTACAGAGACAGATGAATATACAGAGATTTTTGGAGATTTACCAGATGCATGGAAGAATGGTTCTCTGAGAACTCTCCCAATCTCTGATCTTGATCTCATACCGGCTAATGTGATCCGTTCTGAGAATGGGAATACATTGATAGATTATGAATGGACTTTTGAGTTCCCGGTCCCTTCAGATTTTCTCAGATATCGCATACTGTTCTATTATCTGAGAGGCCGGGATATCAGAAAAGGTCTGGATCAGGAGAGAATCTATAAAAAAATTGGAATTGATGTTAAAAAAAGAGAGTATTTTGCCAGTATGGAGGATTCTTTCCAAAGGTGGATTACGCGGGACATGGTACCTGTCAGAGATTTGCTGAAAGAATCAAATGCTGCAACGCAGGAAAGCAATCCTGAACCTGTACGGAATTTGCGTGTGTATTTTTCCAATAGTGGAGATGCAGCATTTTCAGAAGACAATTCGGAAGAGTATCCAATGGAAGATGGAAGGATTTCTATGGAGATAACACTTCCCGGAACGGTTAAATATGTCCGTTTGGATCCAGGAGACTATCCGGGGATCCTGCGGATTAATCAGTTATGTATTGATGGCAAGCCACCTGTTCTGATTCGGACGAATGGCGTCCCGGTCCTTCAGGACATTAAAACCAATGAGATAAAGATTGGACAGATTTCATCTGGTCATGCTCAGAATATTCTTGATGTTTTTTTCAGTATCGAGGATCCATATGTCGTAATCTGCCGATCTGATAGAACACAGGCAAATCGGTATTCTGACTATACATTGATGCTGGATTTGTGCTTTCAGGAGGAAAGACCTGATTATCTACAGCCATTAGCTGATTACCAGAAACAGAGACAAACACGTGATACCGGAATCATGCGGAGCTTATGCAGCTTCCGGCTTCGGATGAAAAATCGAAAGGAACATGCTTTCAAATGACGATCAAATACAACATCGATGAAATTCAGATAGAAGGTGAGACACTGACTGTCCAGGGATGGGCCGCACAAGTAGAAGAAAAAGCGGACAAATCGACCAATCTCAAATCCACAAAGATTTATGTCACGAGAAAAAATGGTGCGCGTGTATCTGCGGAACTTACGAGACAGTATCGGTCAGATGTGATCCTTGCACTTGACGGTGTTGTTACTGAAGAAATGCTTGGATTTCAGATCCGTTTTTCGGGAAATTCAGGTGAAAATAAGTATATTATTTATTTCCAATCCTCAGATGGGAAACAATCAGAGCCCTATCCTGTGGATTTCAACACCGTGAGCATGCTCAGTCGTCAGAACGGCCGGCATTTTAAGGGTGTATGGGATATGATGCACCATCTGAATGGGTTAATGATCCGTGATGATTTTCAATATCTTCTGCAATTTGGCCCCGAAAAACTTGCCCGTCTTTATTATAAACGGCTGAATAATCTCGATGAAGCCTCGGAGTATGAAAAGTGGGTGAAAAGGCATAAGCCAACTTCGAAAGAATTGGTAAAGCAGCGGAATTATCATTTTTCTTATATGCCTAAGATCAGCATTGTTATTCCTGCCTATAGGACCAATCAGAAATTTCTGAAGGAGCTGCTGCGCTCGATCCGAAAACAGACCTATTCCAGGTGGCAACTCTGCATAGCGGACGGGAGCGGTAAAGATCATACTGTTGAATCAATAGTAAAACGATACGTTTCCATGGATCGCAGGATCTGTTACAAGAAGCTGGAAGAAAATGAGGGGATTTCAGGCAACACAAATGAAGCATTGAAGATGGCAGATGGAGATTACATCCTTTTATGTGATCATGATGATGTAGTACCACCAAACGCCCTGTTCGAGCTGGTAAAAGCGCTTCAGGATCGGGAGGTGGATCTTGTATATACAGATGAAGACAAGATTTCCATGGATTCCAGAAAACTTTTTTGCCCGAATTTCAAGCCGGATTTCAATCCGG
Source organism: Eubacterium sp. (assembly GCA_020844525.1). Classification (GTDB taxonomy): domain Bacteria; phylum Bacillota; class Clostridia; order Lachnospirales; family Lachnospiraceae; genus Bilifractor. The sequence continues at coordinate 2,630 of JAJGAH010000067.1, read as the reverse complement.
ATCTATTGTGCAGCATGAATTATATCTGCCACCTTTTTCTGTTTCCCAGGAATTTTTATCTTAAGTATGGAGGATTCCGGTCCGAATTTGATGGCGCACAGGATTATGATCTGATTTTGCGTTATACGGAAAGGGCGCGGAAAATCAGCCATATTCCGAAGGTTCTGTACCATTGGCGCAGCCATCCGGGATCTACTTCTGAGAATCCGGAATCCAAGTCTTATGCCTTTGAAAACGGTAAAAAGGCTGTTGAGGAACACTATCGGCGGATTGGGATCCCCGCATACGCCGAAAACGGGCCCATGTTTGGAACATATCACACGACCTATACCTGGCCCAGGAAACCATTGATTTCCATTATTGTTCCCAACAAAGATCATATAGAAGATCTGAAAAAATGTATGGATTCTGTAGACCAGAAATCCATATACCGGAATTATGAATGGATTATCGTGGAGAATAACAGCACCGAGGAAGAAACCTTCCGGTATTACAATTCCATCCGGGAACGGGACAATGTTACAGTTCTTAACTGGAAAGGTGAATTTAACTATTCCAAAATCAATAATTTTGGCGCAAAGCAGGCGAAGGGAGAGCTTTTGCTACTGCTCAATAACGATACTGAGATGATTCGCCCAGAGAGTCTGAAGGCAATGGCCGGTCTCTGTCAGAGAGAGGATGTCGGTATTGTCGGCGCGAGGCTGCTGTATCCGGACAACACCATTCAGCATGCCGGTGTCATTATCGGATTAGGAGGCGTTGCCGGCCATGCCTTCACCTACCTCCCGGCGAAGGATCCCGGTTACATGAGACGTGCCATTGTGACGCAGGATTATAGTGCTGTGACGGCAGCGTGTATGATGGTCAAAAAGGACGTCTTCGAAGCTGTCGGTGGTCTGACGGAGGAGTATGCGGTGGCATTTAACGATATTGATTTCTGTATGAAGGTGGGCGCTGCCGGGAAGCGCATTGTTTATGAACCGGCATCTGAATTCTATCATTATGAATCGAAATCCCGTGGTCTTGAAGATACAAAAGAAAAGGTAAAGAGATTTCAATCAGAGGTTGAGCGGTTTCAAAAAACCTGGAAAGCATTTCTGGTAAAAGGAGATCCCTATTATAATCCTAACCTTTCACTATCTGACGGTGCATTCCGTCTGCGCCAGGAGACCAGAAGATGAATCTTGCAGTAAAGGCCTTTCAATATCTTAAGAAAAACGGTGTCCGGGATACCGGCCGCAAGGTAAAAAACTGGTATCAGGTGCATTTTACCGCTGAAAATGATTACAAGGCCTTCCGGCGCCGTAATACGCCAGGGACCCAGGAACTGAGACGGCAGAGGGCATACAGGTTCACACATCCGGTAAAATTCAGCATCGTAGTCCCGTTGTACCGTACGCCGGAAACGTTTCTGCGTGCACTCATTGATTCTGTTGAAAAGCAGACATATTCGGACTGGGAACTGTGCCTGGCGGATGGAAGCCTGCAGAAAGGTGAAAAACAGAAAGACAGTCCTCTCTATACGATTCTGACGGCGTATATGCAGAAGGATTCAAGAATCCGTGTATCCTTCCTGGAGGAAAATAAGGGCATCTCCGGGAATACCAATGAAGCCCTGAGCATGGCAGCAGGGGATTTTATCGTACTCTGTGACCACGACGATGTGCTGGCACCGGATGCGCTTTTCGAGTGCATGGCTGCTCTGGAGAAGAATCCGGATATAGAGATTCTGTATTCGGATGAGGACAAGATCAGTTACAAAGGAGACCGTTATTTTGAGCCGAATTTCAAACCGGATTTCAACCCGGATCTTTTGTGCAGCACGAATTATATCTGTCATCTCTTTGTATTCCGGAGGCAGTTTTTCGAAAATTACGGAGGGTTCCGCTCTGCATATGATGGCGCGCAGGATCAGGATCTGATTCTGCGATACACTGAACAGGCAGAGCACATCTGCCATATTCCGAAGGTCCTCTATCACTGGCGCAAGAGCCCTGCCTCTACCGCGTCAGACCCGGAGCATAAGCGCTATGCCTTTGAAAATGGCGCACGTGCGGTAACCGCACATTATCAGCGAATCGGCGTTCCTGCAGAGGCTGTGATCGGAGAGGTGTTAGGTGTGTACCAGACAGTCTACCACTGGAAGGAACAGCCACTGGTCTCCATTATTGTGCCGAACAGGGACCATCCGGAGGATCTGAAGCGATGCATCCGTTCCGTGGAGGAGCAGTCGCGGTACAGGAATTTTGAGTGGATTATTGTAGAAAATAACAGCCAGGGAAAAGAAATCTTTGATCTGTATGAAGTACTGAAGCACAGACCAAATGTGCAGGTAATCACCTGGAAGGGAGCATTTAATTATTCTGCAATCAATAATTACGGCGCCCGTTATGCACATGGTGAATATCTCTGGCTGCTCAACAACGATACGGAAATGATCGGAACGGACAGCATGAAGGATATGCTGGACATCTGTATGCGGAGCGATGTCGGTATTGTGGGTGCCCGCCTTTACTATCCGGATGATACGATACAGCATGCCGGTGTGATTATCGGCGCAGGAGGTATTGCGGGCCATATGTTTATAGGTCTTGGCAGAGGACTTGCAGGATATGGTCTGCGGGCAATCT
>JAJGAH010000066.1 GCA_020844525.1 Eubacterium sp. | reverse complement strand
GCTGCCGCTCCCTGATTAGGTCGTTCTCATATTTATTTTTCAAAGACCCTTTGAGGGTTTGTTTGCTATGCCCTCTACACGGTTTCTAACCGCCCGCCTCTTTTTTCAAACTTCTATCTCCTTCTTCATTTTTCAGTCTGAGTATAAGGTTGAAGGAGAATGTTGTCAACCTTATTTTGATTTTAGGTTGACAATTTGTTTTAGTTTTTAGTTGACGATTCTGTACGATGTGGCGCCTTTTACTAAAATAGTATAGGCAGAAATTTTATATTTTGAAACGATACCCTACACCCCAGATCGTCTCAATATACTGCGGCTTAGCCGTATTAAACTCTATCTTTTCACGGATCTTCTTGATATGTACTGTGACTGTCGCAATGTCTCCTACAGAGTCCATATTCCAGATCTCCCGGAACAGCTCCTCCTTGGTAAATACATGATTGGGATTCTCTGCCAGAAAGGTAAGCAGGTCAAATTCCTTGTTAGTGAACGTCTTCTCCTCGCCATTGACCCACACCCGTCTGGCCGTCTTATCAATCCGGATTCCACGGATTTCAACAATATCATTCTGGGGATGGCTGCTCACGAGACGATCGTACCGTGCCATATGTGCCTTTACGCGGGCCACCATTTCGCTGGGCGAGAACGGCTTTGTCATATAATCATCGGCACCCAGACCCAGTCCGCGGATTTTGTCGATATCATCCTTCTTGGCCGAGACGATGATAATCGGCGCATTTTTTTTCTTGCGGATTTCCTTGCAGATTTCAAATCCATCAACAACAGGAAGCATCAGATCAAGAATGTACAGATCATAATCCTGCTCCAGGGCTCTTTTCAGCCCTTTATCTCCATCATTTTCTATATCCACCTCAAATCCCGAGAGCTCCAGGTAATCCTTTTCAAGCTCTGCTATGGATTCCTCGTCCTCAATGATCAGAATTCTGCTCATGTTTTTCCTCCTGATATTTACGCAATACGAAATACAGCACCGTTCCTACTCCCAGCTTGCTGGTTGCCCAGACCTTTCCCTCATGGTCCTCAATGATCTTCTTCACAATGGACAGCCCGATACCGCTGCCTCCCCTGGAGCTGCGGGCCTGGTCACTGCGGTAAAAACGATCGAAAATCCTGGGAATATCCTTCTGGGCGATGCCCCTTCCGTTATCCTCTATCTCAACCTGAATGAAATCACCGACATCCCGCAGCCGGATGTTGATAACCCCCGGGGTTTTATCCATGTATTTCACAGAATTGCCCACAATATTGTTCACAACTCTGCGAAGCTGCTCCGGGTCCGCTATAATGACCGCATCGTCCACCAGATAATTAAAATAATACAGCATGATATTCTGCTGTTCCAGCTCCATGCGAAGCTCCTCCTGACAATCCTCAAAATAGGATGCTGCGTGGATTTTCTGGAAATTATAAGGGATGCGGTTTGTGTCAATCTTTGAATAAATCGTCAGCTCATCGATCAGCCTTGTGATTTCTATGGTCTTATTGTAAATCGTACGGATGTATTTCTTCTGCCTTTCCGGTGTATCCGCAACGCCATCAATCAGACCCTCTGTATAACCCTTGATTGCTGTCACTGGTGTCTTCAGATCGTGGGAAATATTGCTGATCAGCTCTCTGTTCTGCGAATCATATTTTATTTTTTCCTCGGCAGACTCCTTCAGCCGTATCCGCATTTCCTCAAAGTCATCGCAGAGATCGTCCAGCTCCCGGATCCCGCTCTTTGGCGTTACGAAATTCAGATTGCCGTCCCGTATATTCTGAGCCGCTTTTTTTAGCTGGTTGATCGGATTAATGACACCCCGATAAATCCAAATGCCCATTGCCACACTTGTAAAGCTCAGAATGACAACAATCAGGAGAATGGTCTCCGTCATTGCTCCTTTGATCTCCGGCGCAAGCTGGTTCAGCATGCTTACCAGGAAAATGCTTCCCTTCGACCCATCTGAAAATGTAAAATTAACCTGCTTCAGCATTGCCTCGTTCCGGATCTGAATGTATGAATTTTCATCCGTGCCCTGACTGGTATCTGAAGCGGCAGAACTGTAGGGTGGCAACTGTGTCAGTAATTCCGCATTGGATATATCCGAACTCCCGTTATAATAGATCACATTCCCCTTACGTACTGCAACAAACGCACCATTATCACTGAGATTCTCATTCAGCGTATCCAGATAGCTCTTGTCCTCAAGCTTTTCGGGATCTTTTTCCATGGTTTCCTGTACAGTGGCAAGCGTTTCATCCAGAGAACGGGAGATCAGAAGCGCATTATTATACAGGCTCTCCATCCCGGGATTATTGATTCCATACTGCTTTCCAAGCTGTCTTACCTTATAATTCATCAGTACATAAAAGGCCACACTGCAAAGCACGACCGGAATCAGAATAATCAGGATAAAAGCAATTCCGATCCTCGTACGGAGATCCATCGTTGTTTTTTCTTTTGTGCGCTTTAATGTCAATATTTATCTTTCCTTTGCTTGTCAAAACCGTGAGAATTGTGAGAATTTCAAAGCCAATTCATAGTCAACAATCTTTTGACCCCAATATCATTTTTATTCCTGCACGAACAGAATTATAGCATACCTGTAAAATCGCGTTTCTTAAAGATTTATGAAATACAGAGGCAGTTGCAGACATTCACGGATGACCAGTCTCCGTCCTCCGGCCTGCCCGGTAATAAACAACCATAATGCTTCACAATAGCAGCCATAATGGTTAATGATAGGATAGAAAGAAACAGGGAAGAGAAAAAGGACCCCTTCCTGTTGTGATCAGGAAAGAGTCCTTCTGTTTCGTTATTGTCTCCATACATTCATGATGCATGAAAAATGCCTGCGGGATAAGTTCCCCCGTACTGTTGTACAGTGCAGAACCGATTCCCATAAAAGTCACCAGTTAAAGGCTTGCCTTAATTGCATCTACCTTATCAAGATGCTCCCAGGGAAGATCTACATCTGTGCGTCCAAAGTGACCATAGGCTGCTGTTGCCTTATAGATCGGACGGCGAAGATCCAGCATCTTGATAATGCCAGCCGGACGAAGATCAAAGTTCTTGCGAATGATCTCAACCAGCTTCTCATCAGAAACTTTTCCGGTTCCAAAGGTATCAACCATGATAGAAGTCGGCTCTGCAACACCAATCGCATAGGAAAGCTGAATCTCACATCTGTCAGCCAGTCCTGCCGCAACGATATTCTTTGCAACATATCTTGCTGCATATGCAGCGGAACGGTCAACCTTTGTGCAGTCCTTTCCGGAGAAAGCACCGCCGCCGTGACGGGCATATCCACCGTAGGTATCTACAATGATCTTACGGCCTGTCAGACCTGCATCACCATGAGGACCACCAATTACAAAACGGCCGGTAGGATTGATGTAAATCTTTGTCTTGTCATCAACCATAGCCGGATCCAGAACCTCATCGAATACATACTTCTTGATATCCGCATGAATCTGTTCCTGTGTAACATCCTCATCATGCTGTGTAGAAAGAACAACAGCCTCCAGTCTGACCGGCTTGCCATTCTCATCATACTCAACAGAAACCTGTGTCTTTCCGTCCGGACGAAGATACTTCAGGGTACCGTTCTTGCGGACCTCAGCCAGCTTCAGGGAAAGCTTGTGTGCCAGCTCAATCGGATAAGGCATAAGCTCGGGAGTCTCATTGCATGCATAGCCAAACATCATGCCCTGATCTCCTGCTCCTGTATCAAGATCCTCCTCCTGTGCGCCACCCTTGGCTTCCAGTGATTTGTCAACACCCATCGCAATATCCGCAGACTGCTGGTCCAGCGCAACCATAACAGCGCAGGTATTTCCATCAAATCCGGTCTTTGCGTCGTTGTAACCAATCTCATTCACCGTCTTGCGGACAATTGCCGGAATATCCAGCTTTGCCTTTGTGGTGATCTCTCCGGTTACAAGTACAAATCCGGTGCAGGCTGCAGTCTCACAAGCTACCCGGCTCATCGGATCCTGTTCCATGCAGGCATCCAGAATAGCGTCACTGATCGCATCGCAGACCTTATCCGGATGTCCCTCTGTGACAGACTCAGATGTGAATAAACGTTTCTCCATGTTTCTCTCCTTTTGTTTCATACATTCCGGGAAATTACCCGGTTTAATAGCTATTACTCCAACCAGATCCCGCCTGAAAAAGAGAAAAAAAGCGGTCCAATAAGTACTGAATTGGATCGCTCACCAATTCCCTTATTGTTCGAGTATCTCGCTCAGGCTGGCACCTTCCATCTTAAGGGGTTGCCGTGGTTTCACAGATCCTATGTATCTCCGCCACTCTGAATAAGAGAAAGCATTATGCAGTTTCTGTTGCTTCGTGCTATACGATAACGCTTTTCAAATAGGGCGTCAACATGAACAGGCGAAAAACAGGGAACAATTAGACACCACAAAAAAATTGTCCAACTGTTCTCTGTTTTATCTTTCCGCTGTTTCTGATCTGTCAGCCTACTCTGAGACGGAACTTCTGAATTTCACGCTCATCTGAAACCCGTTCGATCTCTGCGCCAAGATTTCTAAGCTTGCTGTCAAAATCCTCATAACCTCTGAGAATATAGACGATATCATCCACCACCGTAATGCCTTCCGCAGCCATACCCGCAATGACAAGCGCAGCACCTGCCCGGAGATCCGGTGCGCTCACTCTTGCACCCGTGAGCTTTTCCACTCCGTCAATGATGGCAGTATTTCCCTCTACCTTGATACATGCTCCCATGCGGGAGAGCTCATCTGCGTATTTGAAACGATTTTCAAAAATACTTTCCGTCACAATACTGGTTCCGTTAGCCAGACAAAGCGTCACACTCATCTGAGGCTGCATATCTGTCGGAAAACCTGGATATGGAAGCGTTTTGACATGTGTCTTTCCAAGACGGTGCTTTGCAGAAACACGGATGGCATCATCAAATTCCGTGATATCGCAGCCGATCTCCTGCAGCTTTGCCGTAATCGCTTCCAGATGCTTCGGGATCACATCCTTGATCAGAACGTCACCGCGGGTGGTCGCTGCAGCCATCATATAGGTACCTGCCTCAATCATATCCGGAACGATTGCGTAATTCGTGCTGTGCAGGGATGCAACACCGCGAATACGGATCACATCTGTACCTGCGCCCTTTATATTGGCTCCCATACTGTTCAGGAAGTTTGCCGTATCAACTACATGCGGCTCTCTTGCCGCATTTTCGATAATGGTATTGCCATGCGCAAGTGCAGCAGCCATCATAATATTGATGGTAGCGCCCACTGAGACCATATCCATGAAAATATGCGCACCATGAAGGTCAGAGGCCTTTGCCACAATGACACCATGCCGGATTTCCACATTGGCGCCAAGGGCCCGGAATCCCTTCAGATGCTGATCAATAGGACGGCTGCCAATATTACATCCACCCGGAAGCGGCACCTCTGCATGCTTATACTTGCCAAGAAGCGCACCAAGCAGATAGTAAGAGGCACGGATTTTCTTGATGTATTCGTAATCCACACTTACAGAACCGATGGTTTTTCCACAAATCCGGACCGAATGACGGCTGAGACGATCCACCGTCGCTCCTATCACGGAGATTGCATCCAGCAGCACATTGATGTCACTCACATCTGGCATATTTTCAATTGTGACCGGGTCATCGGTCATAATCGCAGCCGTAAGAATCGCAAGCGCAGCATTCTTGGCCCCTCCTATCTCTACCTCGCCGACAAGAGGACTGCCACCCTTGATTACGTATTTATCCATTCTCCACCTCTATATTTCCGACTGCCTGATCTCCCCTTCATGGCCAGCCTGATAATTCAGATATTAACTTTACGACTTCTTATGTTTGTTATATCTTTTATTATTCTTGATATTTCTTTTATGCCAGCAAAGCAACATACGCCCTGTCAGCAAACGAATGCTTTTTTATCTTAACCTACTTTTTACCAAAAGTAAAGTTTGGCGTGCATGTGGCACCTGGCAGTTAACCAGCACCGTCTGAACAATAACACCAGCACACAGTTAAAAAGCATTCCTCTTCAATTCGTTTTCCACCTGGGAGAGCGTCTCCTCAATATCCTTCCCGGATTCATCCACAATGATATCCGCATATTTCTCGTACAGAACACTTCTCTCAAGATAAAGGTCCTTCAGAGTCTGTCCCTCCCTGAGGACTACACCGCGATTATGCAGATTTCCAAGTCTCTGTGTCAGATCATGATAGGGCAGTTTCAGATAAACTACCGTGCTGATTTCCTTCAGATGCTGCATGGCCTCCGTACCGTATACGACACTTCCACCCGTTGCGATCACAGACCGCTCTGCCTGAATATCCGCATTTACCTGATTCTCTATACGCAGAAAACCATCCACGCCATCCTGCTCCAGAATTTCCCTGAGCAGCCGCTTCTCCTGCTTCTGAATCAGAAGATCCGAATCCAGGAACTGATAACCCAGCTCCTTCGCCAGTATGACACCCACTGTACTTTTGCCGACACCGGGCATACCAATCAATACAACATTGCTTTTCATAGCGGCATGATCCCTCCAGACACAGATTTCCTCAATACTGTCAAAACAAACAGAGCATACATCCAGCCCTGCTCCTCTGAACAGGAAAGATTTCTGCTTTCCTGCTGACAGAACAGTGAGATTGTAACTGCAAATGCGATTCTTTGCAAGTAAACTTTAAAAAAGGGGCCGGAAGATTCCGGCCCCTGCGTGTTTCCTATTTTGTATTCCCTGCTCAGACAATACCCTGTGCCATCATAGCATCAGCAACCTTCTTGAAGCCTGCGATATTAGCGCCAGCAGCATAATCTCCTGCCTTGCCATACTCTTTGGCAGCTGCATCAATATTGTGTACAATATTGATCATGATCTGCTTCAGCTTTGCATCAACCTCTTCGAAGGTCCAGGACAGACGCTCACTGTTCTGAGACATCTCAAGTGCAGAAGTAGCAACACCGCCTGCATTTGCAGCCTTTGCCGGTCCAAAGATCACGCCATTCTCTTTCAGATAGTTTGTAGCATCCAGGGTAGTTGGCATATTTGCGCCTTCGCATACTGCCTTGACACCGTTTGCTACCAGTGTCTTTGCGTCATCAAGGTTCAGCTCATTCTGTGTAGCACACGGGAAAGCAAAATCAGCCTTGATGGTCCATACACCACGTCCCTCATGATATTCGCTGTTCGGACGATATTTCTTGTACTCTGTCAGACGTGCTCTGTTGACCTCTTTGATCTCCTTCAGTGCTGCTACATCAATTCCATCCGGATCATATACCCAGCCAGTAGAATCAGAGCAGGTGAGAACCTTCATGCCAAGCTCTTCCGCCTTCTGAATAGCATAGATTGCAACATTTCCTGCACCGGATACAACCGCGGTCTTGCCTGCAACGTCAATGCCGTTGATCTTCAACAGTTCCTGTGTGAAATACATCAGACCATAACCGGTAGCCTCTGTTCTTGCAAGAGATCCGCCGTAAGTAAGTCCCTTTCCTGTAAGAACGCCCTCATACAGACCTGTAATTCTCTTATACTGACCATAGAGGAAGCCAATCTCACGTCCGCCTACACCGATATCACCTGCCGGAACATCGGTATCCTTACCGATATGACGGTACAGCTCAGTCATAAAGCTCTGGCAGAATGCCATAACCTCTCTGTCTGACTTGCCCTTCGGATCGAAATCAGAACCGCCTTTGCCTCCGCCGATCGGAAGTCCTGTAAGGCTGTTCTTGAAGATCTGCTCAAAGCCAAGGAATTTGATGATTCCGAAATATACAGAGGGATGGAAACGAAGGCCTCCCTTGTACGGTCCGATTGCACTGTTGAACTGTACACGATATCCGGTATTCACCTGCACCTGTCCATTGTCATCAACCCACGGAACACGGAAGCGGATCTGACGTTCCGGCTCAGTTAATCTCTCAAGAAGAGCAACCTTTCTGTACTCCTCCTCATGCTTCTCGATAACCGGACGAACAGTATCAAGAAATTCCTTCACTGCCTGATGGAACTCTGGTTCTGCCGGGTTCTTGGCAACAACCTTTGCGTAGACCTCATCTACATATGACATGGCTTTTTCCTCCTAAAATCATACACACTTTCAGCAGCACCGCTCACTGGAAAGCTTCCTGTGACTGCCAGATTCTGCTGACATATCCGTCTGCAGCACGTAACAGATAATACGCAGCCAGCTTACCAGATATCCCGTCTGCTGTCTGTGTTGGATTATAGCATGTAGTCATATATCATGCAAGATGAAATTGAATCCTATTCAATTTAACGTATAAAACTTGCAAAACATACTTATATTTAAGTATGTTTTGCAAGTTTTTCTTCGTGTCTTTCATATTCAATCTATAAGGGATTGACCGGTGTTAATCTTATTGCTCCTGTATCGCCCTCATAAATGAAGGAATCAGCTGTTTCTTTCTTGAGATGACGCCGGGAAGCACACAGCTCTTGTCATTAATGGAATGTCCCGGAAATGCCTCCTCAATCAGTTCCTTTGCTTCGCTGCCGTAATACAGAAGCTCTGTTGATTCCTCAATGATATTGGTAAGCATAAAGAATACCATCTCCATATCATGCTTGCCGCATTCCTGTTCCATATGCGGATACAGCTTGCTCTTGATGAACTCCAGTTCCTCCCTGGACATGGAGCTGATCTGCCCGACACCAAAGGTCTTTTTCTCAATATTGAATTTCTTGAAATCCTGATAAAAAATTTCCTCTGCCGTCTTGTCCTCAAGATTTGATCCTGCACGGAACATATCGGAGGCATATTTTTCAATATCCGTAACGCCGGCAATTCTCGCCAGATCTAACGCTACATTCTTGTCCAGCGGGGTGCAGGTAGGTGAACGGAACAGCAGCGTGTCGGAAATAATGGCCGACATCAGCAATCCGGCGATCTTCGGTGGAATTTCCAGATTCTTCTCATGATAAATCTTATACATGATCGTCGATGTACAGCCAACCGGCTCCATCCGGAACATAATCGGAGCCATGGTCTCCAGAGAACCCAGACGGTGGTGATCAATGATCTCCAGGATGTCCGCCTCATCCACATTCAGCACAGCCTGCGATTTTTCATTATGATCAACCAGAATCAGCTTTTTCCCGCTTCTTCCAATAAGGTTTCTGCGGGAAATCGTGCCTACATACTTTTCCTTTGCATCGAGGATTGGATAATCACGATGCCTGCTGTTTTTCATAATTTCCTGAATATCATCAATCTTATCTGACATGTGAAACAGAATCAGATTATCGCGCATCATCAGATGCTTGATCGGGATGGCCTGATTGATCAGTCTGGCAATGGTGTACGTATCATGCGGGCTGCTGATTATGACACAGCCGGAGTCCTCCGCAAGCTTCAGAATAGACTTGCTTACCGGGGCTCCAAGGCCGACTACGATACAGCTTGCTCCAAGATCAAGGCAGCAGAGCTG
>JAJGAH010000065.1 GCA_020844525.1 Eubacterium sp. | reverse complement strand
TTTGGGCAAACGGTAGATCTTCCGAGCGACAACTATATTCCGGAGTCATAACTGCAGATAAGTGATTGAGTTGAAACAGGTATGTGACAGGAGAGGAGCTGTAAAACAGAATGAACGCACTTGGAATTGTGTTTAATTATATGCCGCTTCTGCTGAAAGGTTTGAAAATTACGATTCTGGTATCAGTAGAAGCAATTCTCATCGCACTTTGTATCGGCACTCTCCTGTCGATTGTGCGGATGGCTGCTGGAAATTCGCTTCCGGCTAGAATTATTAAAGGCATTATTGGGGTTTATATTAGTTTTGTAAGAGGAACACCCGTCCTGATTCAGATTTTCATTATCTACCAGGCGCTGGCTGTCCTTGGACTGAATCTGTCGGCCTATGTATCTGGTGTTATTGCATTGAGCCTTAACAGTGGCGGTTTCATGGCGGAAATTATCCGGGGCGGCATCACGGCGATACCAAAGGGACAGATTGAAGCGGGATATTCGGTTGGCATGAGTAAAGGAAAAATCTGGAAAAGAATCATTCTTCCACAGGTATTTCGGATTGTAATGCCGCAGCTTACCAGTGAATTTATCAATGTAATAAAGGTTTCACCGATGCTTTCTATCATTTCAGTAGTGGAACTCACAAGGACGGCACAGAGGCTGGTTGGGAGAACTTACATAACAATACCGTTCTATTTTGCAATTGCCATATTGTATTTTCTTGTATGTGCAGCTCTCGAAGAACTGGTGAAACTTCAGAAGCGTCGTCGGGCAGTTGGAAAGGTTGGGTGATGGGAAATGGATAATTTTAGTCATGTTGCCGGTATTACCCTTCCGCTTCTGCTCAAGGGAATGTCTGTGACACTAGAGGTTTCAGTGCTGGCCATTCTCTTTTCGTTACTTGTTGGATTCTGGATCAGTCAGTTATGTCTTTCCTCCCACAGTGGATTGAGGGCAATTGCAAGAGTATACATCAAGGTTTTCCGCTGTACACCATTTATGGTTCAGGTATACCTGGCGTACTATGGATTACCGGCTCTTGGACTAAAGATATCGGCTTTTTGGATTGGCGTCATAATCATGAGCGCATACAATGCCGCATACATTGCCGTTATTATTGAGAGTGGCATCCGTTCTTTGCCCAAAGGGCAAACGGAATCTGCCGTAGCGATTGGCATGAGCCGCTTTCAGACCATGACCCGGATTCTGATGCCGCAAACCATTAGTATGATTATGCCACCGCTGACAGGTCAGTTTCTTCAGACAGTCAAAGATTCATCCGTTTTGTCAATTATTACGGTAGCTGAAATGACTATGGAGACAAATGAAGCAATTGGTATCACGTTCGCACCATTGATAGTGTATGTTTTGGCAGGTCTTTTATATTGGGCGATCAATATCGTTATTGAGGTGGTTACAAGACGCATCGAGAACAGACATCGGCTCGCCAGACTGTAGTGAAAGGATGACACAATGATGGAAGATATTTCAAAAAAAGTGATTTTAGTCAAAGGACTCTCCAAGTCATACGGAGAACTGGAGGTTCTAAAAAAAATCGATATGGATGTTCATGAGGGCGAAGTAATCTGTGTCATCGGTCCTAGCGGTTCCGGAAAAAGCACGTTTCTTCGGTGTCTAAATTATCTGGAGCATCCAACTGGTGGACAGGTTGAGATTCTAGGGCATACCATTCAGGGGACAGCACAGGAAAAGGGAAAAATCGCACGGGAAAATGAAAAAATTGCCCGATTGATCCGGCAGGATGTCGGCATGGTATTTCAGCAATTTAATCTTTGGCCGCATAAAACGGTTCTGGAAAATGTCATTGAAGGACCTGTTCAGGTAAAAAAAGAGAACAGGGATAAAAGTGTAGAGGAGGCAGAGAAACTCTTGGACAGAGTAGGTATGCTGGCAAAAAAAGACTCCTACCCAACACAGCTTTCCGGTGGACAGCAGCAGAGAGTGGCTATTGCCAGGACACTAGCCATGCACCCTAAGGTGATTTTGTTTGATGAACCGACATCAGCACTAGATCCAGAATTTGTCAATGAAGTTCTCAATGTCATTAAAGGTCTGGCAAAGGACAAAATGACGATGATTGTCGTTACACATGAAATGGGATTTGCTGCGGAGGCTGCCGACCGCGTTTGCTTCATGGACGGTGGGTTTATTATTGAAGATGGAACGCCGCAAGAAGTGTTTCAGCATCCCAAAACAGACCGGGCCAGACAATTCTTCTCGAAAATACTGAATGTATGATTTAGAAAGCGCAGATTTATGGATTATCAGCTCATTGGAGATATAATGGAATCACTGTATCCCGGCATTACAATTGCGGATGCCAATGGGGTCTTTGTATATATTGGCAAGTCCTGTGAGAATTTTTTTTCGGTTTCGGCTGATTTCCTTCTTGGAAGAAGAGCGGATGATCCGGAAATTGAGCGTATCTTCCATCCTTGCGTGACAAAGATGGTGCTTGATTCTAAGGAAAAAGTTGTAACCACCCAAAAGGGAAATGCAAGAGAAAACAGTCTGGTCACCGGTATCCCTGTTTTCAACCAAGAAGGAAAGCTTCGCATGATTGTGGTAAGTTCTTTTTGGGAGGTTCACAATTATGATGACCTTAAGAAAAAATTTGATCTGCTTCAAAAGAAAAATGAAAGACTTCTGCGCAGACTAAATCAGATGACTAAGGAAGAGAGTCATATCAGTTCCTTAATTAATAAGAGCCAGGCGTCAAAAGATTGCTCTCGGGTTCTGAATATTTTCAGTGAGAGGGGACTTCCGGCGTACATATGCGGACCGCGAGGCAGCGGAAAAAAATATATAGCGCGTGCAGCTTACGGGAAGCAGAAAATGTTGTTTGATTATAACTGCCGGTTGATGAAGCCAGACTTGATAGAAATGGAACTGTTTGGCCAAAATGGTTTTTTTTCGCAGGCTGAGGATGACACGGCAGTTTTGGAAAATATTGAATATCTGACACCGGATTTACAGCAGAAACTGATAGATTGCGTGAAGCATGCCAGCATCACGCTGATTGGTATTTCTGAATTCACACTGGATGAATTGATGGAAATGCAGAAACTCACAGACAGCTTCTACAATTATTTTAAAAGTTATCAGATTCAATTATCACCTTTATGTGAGAGAAGAGAGGATTTATCCGGATTTATCACATATTTCTTGAAATATTACAATGAAATTTACAATCGGAATGTATCGTTCACACCGCGATCCATGGGAGTCCTGCTAAGCTATGCTTGGCCGGGAAATATTAATGAAGTGAAGAATCTGATAGAGCGTATTGTTCTGACTGCTCCAACGAATAGAGTGGATATGTATGATCTGCCTGCTACAATCTGTAACCAATCTTCAGAACTGTATCAGCCCGATACATCCCTGAAGGATATGATGGATTTGTATGAACAGCGCATTGTGACAGATGCATATCGAAAATACGGAACTTCAATTGGTGTCGCAAAATATCTGGGAATCAGTCAGGCATCTGCGTCCAGGAAAATTCAGAAATATGTGAATACTCATTGAAAGGAGCGAAGGGAGCGATGAAAAAATACATTATTAATATCAGCCGGGAATTCGGTTGCAATGCGAGAGAGGTCGCACGGGAGCTGGCTATGAAGCTGGCTATCGAGCTGTATGATAAGGATTTGATCGACCTGACGTGTCAGAGAGCAGGTATCAATGAGGATGCATTTAATGATAGCGATGCCATTGTGGATTCAAGCAAACGAAATCTACTGCAAATTTTCAGTTTTGGATCTTCAACAGAATTTTATTCTGACAAGGCGATTCAGGCACAGATTGAAATTATCAAGGAACTGGCGCAAAAAGATGGATCATGTATTTTTTTCGGCAGATGTGCCGATTACATACTTCGTGAGTATCCTAACAGGTTAAACATTTTTCTGTATGCGCCTCTGGAAAAAAGAATTAATCACATTGCCAAGGCATACGAACTTGACAGAGCAACTGCGGAAAAGCTGATCAAACGGGTCGATCGGCAGCGCCATAATTATTACAGGTATATTACCGGCATGAACCGTGGCGATCGTGATTTCAAGCAATTGATGATCGATATCAGTGAATTTGGCATTCCCGGTACGGTTGATATCATATATGACACAGTGCAGAAGCATTTTGGCGTTGAGTCTTTAAAAAACTAAAAATCGTTTATAGCGCATCCCCCATTCCCCTTTTTCCTGTGGGGGAGGGGGATATTTTGTGACGACAGGGCTGTGAAATCCCTGCCTGTGTTGCTTATAAACTGATATTCCAACTATTATCCAAGCGTTACACGCACATCAACCTCTGCTTTCCCTTCCACAGGAGTGATCACATTCCCTTCCACAGCTACTCCATCCACAGTCATAGAACGTACCCCCTTCTGAACATGTGCGTGATTATCCACAGTAATGTGATACTTCACACCCCGGAAGAGCCTGTCAACGGTATACGATTCCATGGTATCCGGAATACACGGATCAATCCGCAGCCCGTCAAAGGCAGGCTGTATGCCAAGAATGTACTGACTCATTGCGGTAAACGTCCAGGCTGCCGTTCCGGTCAGCCAGCTGTTTTTGCCCTCTCCAAAGGAAGGCGCGTCCTTCCCTGCTACCATCTGACAGTATACATAAGGCTCTGTGCGGTGGATCTCACTGATGTCCTCCAGATAGATCGGGCAGGTCTTGCGGAATACCTCAAACGCCCGGTTGCCGTGACCGAGCATTGTCTCGGCGCATGCGATCCACGGATTATTGTGGCAGAAGATACCGGCATTCTCCTTGTACCCCGGCGGATAGGAGGAAATTTCACCGAGCTCAACGTGGTATTTCGTATAAGCAGGCTGCAGCAGAACAATACCATACTTTGTCTCAAGCTTCTCCTGCACGCTCTGCAGCGCGTCCCTGGCCATTCCATTATCCAGTCCGACACCTGCCATCACACACATACCCTGTGGCTCGATGTAGATCTGACCCTCTTCACATGTATGGCTGCCAACGGCATGACTGTATGCGTCATAAGCCCGAACGAACCACTTTCCATCCCATCCGGCATCCTCAATAGCAGAAACCATATCTGCCACATCCTGTTTCACAGACTGTACCTCCTCATCCAGGCCGATCTGCTCACAGAGCTCCGCGTATTCCCTTCCATATTTGACAAACATTCCTGCAATAAAGACCGATTCGGCAACCGGCCCCTCGCTGGGTCCAAAGGTCTGGAAGCTTTCACCCGGCTCCTCCGAGAAGCAGTTCAGATTCAGACAGTCATTCCAGTCCGCGCGGCCGATCAGCGGAAGTCTGTGGGGGCCCCGGTGCGTGGAAGTAAATCGGAAACTTCTGCGCAGGTGCTCCATCAGGGGAACCGCCTTTGAGAAGTCACTGTCAAACGCACACTTTTCATCAAGAATCGAGAAGTCCCCGGTCTCACGGATATAGGCGCAGACTGCGGCAATGAGCCACAGTGGATCGTCGTTAAAGCCACCGCCGATATCAGCATTTCCCTTCTTTGTAAGAGGCTGGTACTGATGGTAGGTGCTGCCGTCCTCAAACTGGGTGTTGGCGATATCGAGGATTCTTTCCCGAGCTCTCTCCGGAATCAGGTGTACGAAGCCGAGCAGGTCCTGACAGGAATCACGGAACCCCATGCCCCGGCCAAGACCACTCTCAAAATAGCTGGCGCTGCGGCTCATATTGAAGGTAACCATGCACTGATACTGATTCCAGATGTTCACAAGACGGTTAAGCTTTTCGTCATCGGTGTGTACGACATAGGAGGAGAGGAGCTGGTTCCAGTAATCCTTCAGCTCCTGAAAGGCCGCATCCACCTGCGCGTCGGTCTGGTACCTGGCGAGCAGCTTATATGCCGGTTTCTTGTTGATGACGTTTGGTGCTGTAAACTTCTGGTCTCTTGGATTTTCGCAATAACCAAGTACAAAAATATAGCTTTCGGAAGCCCCCGGTTCCAGATCCACCTTCAGGTGATGGCTTCCCACCGGCTGCCAGCCATGGGCGATGCTGTTTCTGCTCTCGCCTGCAAGGACAGCCTCGGGATTTGCAAATCCGTTGTACAGACCGATAAAAGCTTCCCGGCTGGTATCAAAGCCTGCGATATCCCTGTTGACGGAATAGATCGCGAAGTGGTTTCTGCGCTCCCGGTATTCGGTTTTATGATAGATGGTATTGCCCTCTACCTCTACCTCACCAGTGGAAAAATTACGCTGGAAGTTGGATGCATCATCCTGGGCATTCCACAGGCAGAATTCCACAAAGCTGAAGAGATCGAGATGTCTGATTTCTTCGGAATGATTGGTCAGGACAACCCGGTTGATTTCGCAGCTGTCATGAACCGGCACAAAAGCCTGCAGAGAAGCCTCGATCTGATTTTTTATTCCGGTAATGACAGTGTACCCCAGACCATGCCTGCAGGAGTAACTGTCCAGCTCTGTCTGCACTGGCTGCCAGCCGGGATTCCAGATGGTATCGCCATCTTTGATATAGTAATAACGGCCGCCGTTGTCGAGCGGGCAGTTGTTATAACGATACCTGGTGAGACGCAGGAGCTTTGCATCTTTATAGAAGGAATAACCTCCTGCGGTGTTTGAAATCAGACTGAAAAAGTCCTGGGATCCAAGATAGTTGATCCATGGGAGTGGTGTACGAGGGGTTTCGATCATATATTCCCTGTTCACATCATCGAAATGTCCAAATTTCATAATCTCCTCCTTGTCTTCTTGCTGCAGATCAGGGTGTGTGTCTGTCTTCTTATCCTTGCTTGATCTATAGCTTCATTTTAATGCAAGAATGTTACGAATACGATTTCGGTACCTGTTCAGCTAATTATACGTTGCTATTATGCGAAAGTAAATAGCGAAAACGATTTCTAAAATCAAGTATATGTAAACTATACGAAATTATCACACAATAATTGTGAATTTACGATAATTGACACGAAACCGAAAACGTTTTAGAATGAGGTCAACGAAAACGATTAAGCGAGTAGTTACATGGAGGAATACATAGAGCATGGTTACGATTAAAGACATATCCAGGCAATGTGATGTTTCTCCTGCGACGGTCAGTAAAGCACTCAACGGCTACAGCGATGTAGGCAGGGAAACAACGGAGCGGATTCTGAGAGCCGCCCGGGAGATGCACTATATGCCGAACGCCGCAGCAAGACAGCTGAAGACCAACACCTCACACAATATCGGTGTCGTGTTTGAAGACGAGACAATGAGCGGGCTGACACATGAATATTTTTCTCAGATTCTGAACAGCGCCAAGAATACAGTTGAGGCGATGGGATACGACATTACCTTCATCAGTCAGACGATCGGCAATCATTCCTTTGTTGAACATTGCCGGTACCGGAAATGCGATGGTGTACTGATCGCAAGCGTTGACTTCATGAGTCCGGCCGTCAGGGAGCTGGTCGACAGTGAGTTTCCAACGGTGACCATTGATTATTCATTCAATGATCACAGCTGTGTGATGAGTGACAATGTGAACGGTGCTTATCAGCTGGTTCACTACCTGTACAGTAAAGGTCACCGCCGTATCGCATTTATCCACGGCGAACAGACCTCTGTCACGCAGAAGCGTCTGAGCGGATTCTATAAGGCGTGCAGCGAACTGGGTATAGAAGTCCCTGATGCTTATGTCATTGAAGCAAGGTATCATGACACAAAGGCATCCGGAGAGGCGACCAGAAAGCTCATGGAGCTGAAGGAACCGCCGACTGCGATCATGTACCCTGATGACTTTTCGTATATTGGCGGCAGTAATCAGTGCGAGCGCATGGGTATCTCAATTCCAGGAGGCCTGAGCGTTGCCGGTTACGATGGAATTCCACTTTCCCAGGTGATCCGGCCGAGGCTCACAACCTGGTATCAGGATGCGAAGAAGATCGGTGAGGTCTCCGGAAGGAAGCTGGTGGAAACTATCGAACACAGGAAGAGCTGTGTAGCCGAGGAGCTGATGGTAGAAGGCAGACTGCTGGAGGGTCAGACGGTAAGGGATATCTCAGAAGGCTGATCTCTGAGAATGACATTTCCACAGAGAAATGTTTTAGAAAGGGCAATACAACTGCAGTTATAACACATAATGAATGGAACCTGTTGTTATTATGATTCATTATAAAATGCTCTGCTGGAAAAAGAATACAAGAGGGATAGCAGAGCTGTTGTGATGTAAGGGAGGAAAAGGATATGAAGAAACGCATGAAAACATTACTGAGTCTCACAATGGCAGCGGCAATGATCGTACCGCTGGCGGCTTGCGGAAGTGGAACGACGACATCGACATCATCCGCAAAGGAAAGCTCGTCCAGCACATCCACACAGGCGGCAGCTGAGAGCAGCACATCATCAGCAAGCGCGGCAGCTTCGTCTTCAAGCGTAGCTGCGGACAGCACGGCAGCAGCTGATTCTGCATCTGGTGAGGGAAAAGTCCTGAATATCCAGTGCTGGAACGATGAGTTCGCAAACAGACTGGCTGCGCATTATCCGGGCTTTAAGGCAGCGGATCCGGATGACGCTACCAAGGGCGGCACCATCGGTGATGTTACCGTCAAGTTTACCGTAACACCTTCAGATGATAACGCATACCAGAACAATCTGGACACCGTTCTTCCGGAGAACCAGGATGCTTCCGCAGACAATAAGGTAGATATTTTCCTGGTAGAAGCAGACTACGCGCTGAAATATATTGATGCGGATGCAAATGTTGCGATGAAGCTCTCTGATCTGGGCATCACAGATGATGATCTTTCTAAGCAGTATCAGTACACAAAGGACGTTGTTACAGACGCGAACGGCGATATGCGTGGTTCCTCCTGGCAGGCATGCTCCGCAGGTATGATTTTTAACCGCGAGATCGCAAAGAAGGTTCTGGGAACGGATGATCTGGATAAGGTGCAGGAAGCAGTTTCAGACTGGGACAAGTTCAATGAGACCGCTGAGAAGGTAAAGGCTGCAGGATACCAGATGTGCTCTGCAATGGATACTTATCGTGTATATTCCAACAATGTTTCCGGACCGTGGGTTCAGGATGGAAAGCTTACCGTTGATGACAACATCAAGAAATGGGCAGATGATTCCAAGAAGCTTGTAGACGCAGGCGAGGAGAATTCCTATGAGCTGTGGTCTGATGACTGGTCAAAGGGCTTCTTCACAGATACACCGGTATTCTGCTACTTCGGACCGGCATGGCTGATCAACTTCTCCATGCACAGTGATGAGGATGGATCTGTCGGCAAGGACGGCGGATGGGGACTTGTAACCGGACCGCAGGGCTTCTACTGGGGCGGCACATGGATCTGCGCAGCAACCGGAACAGATAACCCGACACTTGTTAAAGACATCATTCTCAACATGACAACCAATGATGATATCATGAAAGAAATCGCTGTTGATGATTCCGACTGTGTCAACAACAAGAACGTTCTGGAAGCACTGGCAAAGGAT
>JAJGAH010000064.1 GCA_020844525.1 Eubacterium sp. | reverse complement strand
AATCGGTCCCGGAATATAGAAGATATCCGGATCCTTCACCTGAAACTCCGCCTTCAGAATCTTCAGAAGCTGAGGTTCAATTCCCTGTTCCACCTCCAGACGGATGACCTCTCCCCACTGTCTCTTGCGCAGGGATTTCTGAATTTCCACCAGAAGGTCTGCAGCCTCATCCTCATCGATGCCAAGCTCGGCATTCCGCATGATTCTGTAAGGATGGGCACAGACGACCTCATAGCCGAGGAACAGGCTGGAAAGATTTCTCTCAATGATTTCATCCATGAGAATAATCCCGCGCTCTGACGCATTCTTCTCCGGAAGCTCAATAAATCTGGGAAGCACAGAGGGAACCTGTACGGTCGCAAACAGCGTCTTCCCATCCTCATCGCCCTTCTTGCGGATCAGTGCACCGATATTCAGTGTTTTATTGCGGATCAGCGGAAATGGTCTGGAGGAATCCATAGCCATCGGTGTCAGTACCGGATAGACATTCTCGGTAAAATAGTCATCAATGTAAGAAGCCTGCTCTGCTGTGAGCTCCTCATGGCTGTTGAAGACATGCAGACCGGCTTCCCGCAGAAGCGGAACCAGCTCCTCATTGTAATTTCTGTACTGATCATCCACCATGGCGTGAGTTGCAGCAAGGATGGCATCAATCTGCTCGCCGGGAGTCATGCCGGCAATATCAGGCTTGTTGTAATCGCTGTGCATCTGGTCCTTCAGAGACGCCACACGTACCATGAAAAACTCATCCAGATTTGAGGATGTAATGCTCTCGAACTTCAGACGCTCGAAAAGAGGAATAGTGCTGTCCTTAGCCTCGTGAAGAATCCGCTCGTCAAAGCAGATCCAGGACAGCTCTCTGTTCCAGTAATATTCCGGTTTCGCATACGCTTCATATTCTGCTTTCATGATCTTTAATAATCTCCATTTCCTGATTTCATGACAAGACATTACCCGTTTCCACTACAGCCTGCACTTAAGGTGCATACCATAACCCCATCTGAGACCTTCCCAGGTCTTTCCTGTGGTTCTCCAGCGTTTATCTCAGACAATTCTCTTCAGCCGCACTACCGGCCGCACACCGAATACCTCATTGAAGAAATCCAGCTCCGGCTGCAGCAGGCCTTCCTCAAGCGCATAGCTCTCCCGCACCTCAATACGGATCACCAGCTTCTGCTTCTTCAGTTCACAGCTGACGGACTGAATTTTCTGTCTGTGGCTGCGGTCCAGCCCATTTGCCATCCGGATAATGGCCACAAAGGAAGCGACCTTCAGGTAACGCTCTGTATCCAGGCTGGTTTCCATGACGATATCCTCATGCTGTGGAAAATCCTCCTGCACATACCTTGCACACAGTGCGATGATCTCACGCTCCGCATGGGAAAGTCCGATGATCTCGTTGCTCATGATGATGTTGCGTGAGCTCTCGCCGATCTGGTTGAAGCCGATAAACTTTCCTACGTCATGCAGCATGACCGCCACACGCAGCAGAAGCCGGTCTCTGGAAGTCATACCGGTCATCGGCAGCGTCGCATCAAACAGGCTCATCGCCGTCATGTCCATATTCTGGATGTGCGGCAGGCTGACTGCATAACGCGTTGCAATATTCCTGGCACAGGTGACGATATCATTTTCAAAGTCGTGTCTTGCGCGGAGCACGTCATGTGCCTCCGCAAACTCATAGGCCAGTCCTCTCTGCAGATGCGTACCGGGTGTCCAGATATTTTCCGGGTTCAGGTCCGATACGATCTTGTGATAGATCACGGCAGTCGGGCGAAGCAGTGACGCATACTCTACCGCGATATTATTCTCGATCGCCAGGTCCGCGACAGACTTTCCGCCAATCCGTTTATACCACTTTTCAAACTTGTCCCTGTTCAGAATACGTGTGGAACGGTCTCTGTGCTTCGGATCCTGGAAAATCATTTCCGTGATGAAATCGCCGTTCAGCACGACATTCCGTATTCTGCGCTCTTTGATATACAGCTTCTGAAACAGTTCAAAATCATGATGGATGTACTGCTCAACCAGTGCCTCATAATTATCTGTCCTGCCGGTTGCATTCTGCAGCTTTTCACGCACACGAAGGTTTCCGATCTTCATATTCTGTGTCATGATCAGCTCGGACTTATCGAAGATGGATATCTGAATACTGCCTCCATCTAGGTCCACAACCGCAGTCCCGTCACAGATCATCTCCTCAAAGGTGTCTGCAATGGACGCAATGGCCTTGTAGCTGAGGAATCTCTGCTCCGAATTGCTCAGAATGCGGACGTCAATCCCCGTTGTCTGACGGATCTTGCCCAGAATAAACAGATCATTCTCTGCCTCACGGACCGCACTGGTCGCGATTGCACTGTAGCCGTCCACCTTGTAGGTATCCATGATCTTCCGGAAATCCGAAAGAATATCACAGAGCTCGTCAACCATCTCAAAGCCGATTCTGCCCGTAGAGAAGGAATCATGACCGAGCTCAATTCTGTGCGAAACCTTGTCAATACAGTGAATGCCGTCTTTTCTGGAGATCTCAAAAATCTCCAGCGTTACTTCATAGCTTCCGATATGGATTGCACCAAATGTCAAAAATGCCATATGCAATACCCCCAAATAACTTGATAAACCTGTTTCAGTATATGCCCCATTTGTGCGGCGCTGTATAATATCTGTCCTAAGTGTATGTTAATTCATTGTAACACTATCATAATCGTAATACTGCTGCCAGAAATTGGCAACTATATAATAGTCTGCATTACAATGTGCTGAACTACAGATCAGTAATTAAACTACAGATCAGTAATTAAACTGCAGAGCAGTAATTGAACTGCACATCAGTAATTGCCAAGCAGTCTCAGCCCGACGGCTTCTGCCTGCAGCCCGCGCATGGCGTTCTTGACCGCCGGATCACTGAGATTGCCCTCAAAATCAATAAAGAACCGGTACTCAAAGGGCTTGTCCGGAATCGGCCGGGATTCGATCTTATACATGTTCAGACCGTTGTAAATGAAGTGTGAGAGCATGTTGTACAGGGTACCACAGGCATGCGGGACCCCAAAGCAGACGCTCATTTTCTGCGCTGTGCGGACAAATCTGCGGCTGTGGGAAATAATGATGAAGCGTGTGGAATTCTTTTCTTTTGAAAGGCCTTTATCCTGCAGAATCTGCAGTCCGAAATACTCCGCCGCGGATCGGCTGGCAATGGCTGCCTGATTCTTCAGCCCCTCGCGCGCTACCTTCTCCGCTGCCATTGCCGTATTGAGCACATTCTGCTGCTTCCAGTCAGGATGCTCGCTCTGCAGAAACTCCCTGCACTGGGCCAGTCCCTGGGGATGGGAGTATACGACATCAATGTCATCGATCGTGGCACCGGGAAGTCCCATCAGCATATGATCGATTTTCAGCACCTGTTCACCGACAATGTAATTATTGTATTCAAGAAGAAGGTCATAGATATCCGACACACTGCCTGCAGTGGAGTTCTCAATCGGGAGCACCGCAAAATCAGCCTCGCCATTTGTCACCATTTCCATGGCTTCCTTCCAGGTCTTTACATGGGTGCTTTCTATCGTATCGTCAAAGAACTCCTTCATGGCCTCGAAGCTGTAGGCGCCATAGACCCCCTGGAACACAACCCTGGCATTATGGAAATAGAGGTGGTCCATCAGCGCATAATCCGCCGGCAGGGTGATTCCGTTTTCCGTCAGCAGCTGGTACTGCCGCTTCCGGCTGATGGCCATCAGCTGTTCAAAGAGCTCCCGCACTCCACGCCTGTTGAACTCGGAATGCGCAAGGTCCGAAAGCGTCTCCAGCTTGTCCTGTTCCCGCTTCCCGTCAAATACTTCCTTGCCGCTCTTGATCTTGTAATCTGCGACCCCCTCTACCAGCTTCATGCGCTGCTCAAAGAGACGTACGATCTCCTTGTCGGTCTTGTCAATTTCCTCGCGATAGTGATCCAGTTCAGACATATGATACAACTCCTGCCTTTTTTATTGTGATTGTATATTAAAAGCCATTATAGCAAAATTTCCATACGAAAGAAACCAAGAAAAAAGAGACCCCCTATTGATATGAAGGTCTCTTTTTGAATTACTCTTCTGCCTCTCTCTCAATTTCCGGATCACCCAGCAGATAATTGATATACTGCTGTGCAGTCCTTCCGGAAATACCGCCGTGAGTGAGCTCCCACTTATTGGCACCCGCCTTCAGTTCCTCATCCGAGAGTTTGATACCATTTCTTCTGGCCAGACCAATCACGATCTTAAAGAAGTCCTGCTGACCCGGCTTTGTAAAGCCGATGGTGACACCGAAGCGGTGTACGAGGGAAAGCTTCTCCTCCATGGTATCCGACTTGTGAATGCCGTTGTCGTTGACCACATCGTCCCGATCGCTCCATGTCTCCTTGATCAGGTGTCTGCGGTTTGAGGTCGCATAAATCAGCACATTGGCCGGCTTTGTCTCAACGCCGCCCTCAATAACGGCCTTCAGGAACTTGTACTCAATCTCAAACTCCTCGAAGGAAAGGTCATCCATGTAGATGATAAACTTGTAATTGCGGTTCTTGATCTGCGCAATGACATTGGAGAGGTCCTTGAACTGATGCTTGTAGATCTCAATCATCCGCAGGCCTTCTGGGTAGAACTCATTTACAATGGCCTTGATGCAGGTGGACTTGCCGGTGCCGGAATCACCGTAGAGCAGGCAGTTGTTGGCCTTTCTGCCCTCGACAAAGGCCTTGGTGTTGTCCACAAGCTTCTTCTTCTGAATCTCGTAGCCGATCAGATCGTCAAGCATCACCTTTTCCATATTGTTGATCGCATGGAAAGTGACAACGTTGTGATCATCAGACGCAATACGGAAGGCCTTGTTCAGTCCGAACATGCCTACACCGTAATCTCTGTAGAAGCCTGTCACCGCGTCAAAAAAGTCATTTTCATCTGCAGCCTTCTCCAGCTGTTCGCTGAGCGCCCTGACCTTTTCACTCACGTTCTTGTTGTACATCAGCTCCGGTTTGACAATCGCCTTGTAATCCAGAATTCTGGAAAAACAGTCGATGCCGAGCTCATTCTCAAGCCAGCTGAAGTCATAATCAAAGAGCTCCTTGTATGCCTTGAAGTCATTCTTTGCAAAATAGTTGACGCTGCCGTCACTGGCGCCGACCTTCTCACAGGTCAGACTGAAGGAGTTTTCATCGGTGATCAGGCGGAAGGTCAGATAGTTGTGCCAGAGATTCTTATCGAAGGCATAGTCTGTCGCAACATTGAGAATCCGTTTCACCTCATGAAAACAGCGGGTGCGCAGCTCGTCCTTCGTCTGCGTGTGCTCTCTGGCGTTTTTGCAGATATCCCCCATCTGCGCGAGGATACAATCCTCCGGAATGCTGCCGTAAATCAGCAATTTTGATATGATGTGGTCCATGATTTATCCTTCTTCATTATTTTATACGATTTTATGCGATACAAAATGATCTCATGTTTTTTTTGTTAACAGTATTCTTATATTGAAAAAAGTCCAGACAGAGATTTCACTGCACATTCGTCAGAGCATTACCGGCTGTTCAAAGATTTATCCGTGAGCTTCCAAAAACTTATATGGCGAGGACTGTCTGACGAAGGCGCAATGCGCCTGAGGAGTTCCGCAGCTTCATAGACCAGGATAAAGCTTTGTTACAGCCGGTTTGCGAATGACGACAGGGCTGTGAAATCCCTGTCTGGACAGCAGTCAGTTATTATACAGCGGTAAAATGCACTGCTCAGTCTCTGCGGTGGCCGTGATACTTCTCCTCACAATACTTGCAGCGGTATACCGCGTGCTCCGGATCTGTCAGGATAAAAATCTGGTCCAGACCCTGCTCAATTGATGTGATGCATCTCGGGTTCTTGCATTTGATGACATTGCGCACTTCCTTGGGGAGTCCCAGTGCCTTCTTCTCTACAATCTCGCCGTGCTCAATCACATTGATTGTGATATTGGGATCGATAAAACCGACGATGTTGAGGTCCAGCTGATCGACCGGGCATTCCACCTTGATGATATCCTTGCGACCCATCTTGCTGCTTCTGGCATTCATGATCATGGCAACACAGCAGTCCAGCTGGTCCAGCCTCAGATCATGATAGATGGTCATTGCTTTGCCGGCCTTGATGTGATCGAGTACAAATCCCTGCTCAATAGAACCTACATTCAGCATTATTCTTTTACCTCCAGCTCAAGAAGCGTGAACATCAGTGCCATTCTCATATACATGCCCCAGTATACCTGCTTGAAATATGCAGCTCTGGGATCATCATCCACGTCCACGGAAATCTCATTGACTCTGGGAAGCGGATGCAGTACATACATATCCTTCGGCGCAAGCTTCATTTTTTCTTCATTCAGGATATAGAAGTCCTTCATGCGGATGTAATCATCCTCGTTGAAGAATCGCTCCTTCTGCACACGGGTCATATAGAGGATATCCAGGTCCGGAAGTGCGTCCTCCAGGCGGATCACTTCCTTGTATTCGGTGTGATGCGGATCAAGATGCTCTTCCTTTACATAGGAAGGAAGCTTCAGCTCTTCCGGAGAAATCAGCACAAAACGGATGCCGGGGTACCTTACCAGGGCGCTGATCAGAGAATGTACGGTACGTCCGAATTTCAGGTCTCCGCAAATTCCCACAGTCAGATGATCAAGCCTTCCCTTTGTCTGACGGATTGTCATCAGGTCCGCAAGAGTCTGCGTCGGATGCTGATGTCCTCCGTCTCCGGCGTTGATAACGGGAATTGAGGATTTGGCAGCCGCCACCATCGGTGCGCCCTCTTTCGGATGACGCATGGCACAGATATCTGCAAAGCAGCTCACAACACGGATGGTGTCTGCCACACTCTCTCCCTTTGTGGCAGAGCTTGTACTGCCGGAGTGAAATCCAATGACATTGCCTCCCATATTCAGCATGGCGGTCTCAAAGCTCAGCCTCGTTCTCGTACTCGGCTCATAGAAAAGTGTCGCCAGCTTCAGTCCGTCACAAACATGCGCGTACTTTGCGGGATTCTTCTCCATATCCGCTGCCAGCTCCATGATATGGTCCAGCTCCTCTACGGAAAGGTCCAGCGGTGACATGACATGTCTCAGATTCTTCAACTGTCTGTGCATGATATTGATTTGCCTCCTTCATCACATCTGACTTTGTCTCAAAAGGTTCGAGTTATTTTACATCACTATGTTAACAGAATCAAGCCAAAACCCATTATCCTATTCACCAATATAAGCCATTATCCTGTTCACCAGAAAACATTATCTATACAGCAAAAAGACCACGCCCCGTCTGGGACATGGTCTTTGAATGTTATCTGTGATTATTTTTATGGTCATCCTCTTCCGTAGCAGTACTGTCGATGATCTCCCTGCCATTCTCATCGTAATGGGGACGACCGGACATGGCATCCTCAAATGCATCTGCCGCACTATGTACCTGAGATGCGAAATCTGCGGTACGCTTGTGAAAAATAAAGCCGGATATCGCGGCATAAATCATTGCCACACCGGCAATACGGATCAGAACAACTGTAAGGTCCATCGGATGAAAAAGGAATACTACTCCGAACGCCAGCGTGATGATACCTACGATCAGACACAGATACCATCTGCTATCCTGAAACGTACGGAGCGTCTGCATCTCCGCCAGCTGGCCGCAGCCGTAGGAAATCAGGACTATGGCGAACAGGAATCCGGCAAAGGCCGCAATCACACCCGGCCGGAATACAATGAAAAGGCCGAATACCGCCAGAACGATACCTGCTGCAAGAGAAAGACCGGACAGAGAATCTTCACGTGCCGCAAAAAAATTGGCTATCAGCAGCGCACCGATCACGAGCATCGCCACGCCAAGCAGTCTGCAGATCACAATCAGCGTGCTGCCCGGACGAATAAGGAGAAAAATTCCGATCACCAGAAGAATCAGCGACCAGATATTCACCGCAAGCAGCTTCTTTTTGTTGGTTTCTCCAAGATTTTCCATATGTTCACCCTCTTCCTGCGCAAAGCACAGTTAGTGTATGATAATGTTAGTGCATGAAATTGTCTTGACAATTTCAAAAGTATATCTCTTTTGACCTCAATATCATTATGATGTCAGCCCTTGATTATCGTGCGTCAGTCCATCCAATTCTTCAATCTGTGATAAACCTCAGAAACCGGAAGCCCGACTACATTATAGTAGTCTCCATCTATTTTTTCCACAAAACGGGCAAAGATACCCTGGATCCCATAACCGCCTGCCTTATCCATGGGATCTCCGGAATCCACGTAATCACAGATTTCCTGATCCGTCATGGAGCACACATACACTTTTGTGCGTACCGCAAAGGTATCCTCCCTGCAGATTGTACCGTCCTGCAGCTCTGCCAGCGTGACGCCGGTATATACATCATGGCTTCTTCCGGAAAGGCTCTGCAGCATCGCAATCGCATGCGCCCGGTCTGCGGGCTTGCCAAGTATCTCAGCATCCCTCACCACAATCGTATCTGCTCCGAGAATTATACAGGAAGCATCGACTGTATTTTTTTCATTATTGGGAACTCTTTGAGCTGAATTTATACCTTCGCCGCCAGGTATTTGTGATGTATTTTCCACTTTGCCGGCTAGCATTTGTGCCACATCCTCCGCCTTCTGACGGGACAGGCGCTGTACCACCTCTTCCGGGGTACTTCCGGATATTTTTTCTATTGAATGGCTGGGAATAACTTCCACCTCAAACCCTGCCTGATGCATCAGCTCCAGTCTTCTGGGAGATCCCGATGCCAGTATAATCCGCTTCATTTTCAACCTCTTCGAAGGGTAAATCACATGCTATTGATCGAAATCACATGCCTTCGGTCTAAATCACATGCTTTCGGTCTAAATCACATGCTTTCGGTCTAAATCGCATGCTTTCAATCAAAAGACTGCAGGCAAGGCGATAAGCCGGGTTATGTCGTGTGCGATCATCTGTCTGTGTCCTGCCGTTGCCGGCAGGCTCAAGCGACCTACCTGAAGACGTGACGGGCAGCCACATTGCCTTCTGTTCGGTCTTGCTTCGGATGGGGTTTACATGGCACTCTCTGTTACCAGAGGGTCGGTAGTCTCTTACACTGCCTTTTCAGCCTTACCTCATGATCCCGAAGGACCGGAGGCGGTATATTTCTGTTGCACTTTCCCTGGGGTTACCCTCGCCGGACGTTATCCGGCATCCTGCCCTGTGAAGCCCGGACTTTCCTCAGCCGGCACCTTTCGGCCTGCCGGCTGCGATCGCATACCTTACCTGCAGCCAATGTATTACATTCTATCATAAATCCAGCCAAAATACACAGCTTTTTTCAGGCATCCCACTCTTTCCGCTGCAGCACCAGTCACACCAATAAGGCTTTCAGACAGTCATTTCATCACCGCAAAGAGACCGTGATGGTATCAAAAAGCAGACATCATTTCAGTTACAGCAGCCCCTCAGACATCGAAGCAGCTTCCTCCGATGAACTCCCGCAGAAGCGAATTGACCGGGACGCTCTCCGATGGTGTTCCGAGAAAATAGTCCAGGAACTTCAGCAGACGCTTTGCCTCCAGATATTCGGGCGTATTTTCCGGCACCTGAAACAGCAGCGGTTCCGCATAGATCTTCAGAACCGAAAGCTCATAG
>JAJGAH010000063.1 GCA_020844525.1 Eubacterium sp. | reverse complement strand
ACATCGATCTGGGGCTGCACAAGGATATGGAAACAAGAACGTTGACCGTCCACTGGCGATGCGGCATTGTCACCACGGTACCAACCAACGTAGATCCGGTGAAGGACGATCCTGAGAAGCTGGCGCTTACAGATAAGAGATGCTATGAGAACCACCGAAAGTGGTGCGAGAAACAGAAAAAAGAACAGGATTTGATTGAGAGAGAGGCGTAAAAACCTCTCTCTTTTTTTGCCATCAGATGGAGGAAAGCCATATGGAAACAGGGGAAATGAAGGTATCCTATCGGAAATCGATCCGGGAATCCCGAAAGACCCGGACGGCTGCCTACTGCCGCGTCAGTACCAACCGCGCCGATCAGGAAGACAGTTTCGAGGTCCAGAAGAAATATTATGACAAATACATCCAGAGCAATCCGGACTGGGAGTACGTCGGGATCTATTCTGATAACGGCATCAGCGGCACCGATGCAAAGAAGCGTCCGGGATTTATGCAGATGGTGCAGGACGCGGTGGATGGAAAGATTGACCTCATTCTGGTGAAGAGCATTTCCCGATTCTCACGCAATGTTGTGGATTGCAAACACTATGTGGATCTTCTGCACGGAAACGGCGTGGACATCCAATTCGAGAAGGAAGGGATCAGTACCAAAGATCCGGCCGCCTTTCTGATATTTGGACTGATGGCAGTCATTGCGCAGAGTGAGAGCGAATCCATCAGCAAGAACATGAAGTGGCGCTACCAGCAGGCCTTTGAGCAGGGAAAGTACTCGCTCGGGAACAACCACATCCTTGGCTACAGCACAAAGCACGACGGGACGATCTACATCAATGACGATGCATGGATTGTCCGGAAAATCTTCCAGATGTTCCTTGCGGGCAAGAGTTACTCCACCATCGCGTCAGCGGTGAATGCAGCCGGTGGACACAGCGTGACCGGCAGACCCATGACAGCGGAGACCGTGCGGGGCATTCTGAAGAATGAAACCTTTGTGGGAGATAAACTTCTGCAGAAGCGACCGCCGAAGAACTTTCTCACGCATAAGCCGGATCCTTCCGTGGATTACGATTCTTTTTATATCACGGACGGACATCCTGCGATCATCGACCGGGACACCTGGGATCAGGTGCAGAAAAAGCTGAGTGACCGGAAGGAAGAGCAGGAGCGAGGAATTTACTCGATGCCCGGAAGAAGCAGCTTTCTTTACGGCAGAGTCTTCTGCGGAAACTGCGGTGCTTTGTACAAGAGGCGGAATTCCGGAAGCGGGGAGCGCATGCATAAAATGTGGGTCTGCATGGAACGCAGAAAAGGGAAAAAGGGAAACGGCTGTAAGAACCGGACCGTTGACGAGACGGAGCTTTTACAAGCCATAAGTGATGAGCTGGGCCTTCCGTGGAAGGACACTGACGCCTTTCCCAGAGAAGAATTTGAGTGTCAGATCGAGAAAATCCTTGTCTACGATGATCATTTTGAATTCATAAAAAAGAGCTGATCTTAGGTACTATTTCCAAAAAGAATCTGTGGTCGATAATTGTCTTGCTATGTACCCTGATTTTGAATATCGTGGGTACTGCAGAAAATTCAAAACAGGCCTGATTCTGCTGGAAAAGGAGACTATGAACCTATTTGACATCGATATTTACAGTTACCACATGAGCGATAGAGAAGAGTTTGTCGCATCGGCACTGCTTTCCAATCTGAAGCATCTTGATCCGGAGGACGCAAGAAAGCAGATTGAATCGGTGATAAGAAGAAGGGAGGATGGAGACTTCGAGATCGAAGGAAAAGCGCTCACCAGCCTGATTGACCAGACCGTTCAAAGCGATTATAAAGAACTCATTGACAGGACCAGCGAGGAGTACAGCGCCTTTGCAGCGGTTGTCCGGGACGTAATGAGAAAGGCGGACGGTAAAAAAATCGTAGATCACATGAGCTATGCATTTGCTACCTTTTTGAAAGACTGCTATACAGCTCTTCAGTAAAAATCAGGTTTCCTGGCGGTCCAGTTGAGCCAAGGGTGCAATGAATTACGGTTCAAGGGTGCAATTTCAACAGGGGATTGCACCCTTGAATTTTATCAGGAATCCAGTAAAATAGCGGCTTTGCGGGGTCAAGGGTGCAAGGGTGCAAGGGTGCAATGTGTGTGAGGGGGTTGCACCCTTGATTAGTGAATGCACTTGTCATAATCTTTGCTGAGATCAGAAAGCACCATCAAAAGGAACGAACGTTTCTTCTCGTCAGCTGCTTCAAATATCGGCATGACCTCTTTGGTCAATGAATCTGTATGGTAATGATCATTCCCAAAGATCAGCCGGTCAATCCCGGTGCCCAGCGCTACAGAAATTGCGTAAAGCATTTTTACGCTGGGCTTTTTCTTTCCGGTTTCTATATCACTGATATACGAGGTGACGGTGTCAACCTGATTAGCCAGCTGCTCCTGCGTCATCTCACATCTGATTCTCTCTTTTCGAATGTTACTTCTTAAGAATTCAAAATCCAAATCATCCATCTTTATTACCCCTCTTGCGGAAAACAACCTCGAATCTCATTTCGCATAAACCAGCTCCTTTTCGGCTGCCTGTGTACTCATATAGCCCATTAGCGAAATTTCGCGCTTGCAATTTCACTTTTTTATTGTAAAGAACTCCCACAATGCTTATAATAAGCTAGTAGCGAAAATATCGTTATAAAAATACACTAATAGATGAAACAAGGCTGCAACATGATAACATACTTTTCTCAGATTGTTGGAGTGCCGGTCGAGTGGCTCTGGTACCCCTATATTCCATATGGAAAAATCACATTGATCGAAGGCGACCCGGGGGATGGCAAGTCCTCTCTCGTGTTATCGATTGCAGCGATGATATCAAGAGGCGGCCTTCGTCCGGATGGAACGAATCACGAAAAGCCCGAATCCACAATTTATCAGTGTGACGAGGACGGCATCAACGACACAATTCTTCCAAGGCTCAAGGCAAATAATGCGGACTGCTCGAAGATCGCTTTTATTGATGAAGACGAGAACAATCCGCTTTCTCTCATGGATGAACGGATCGAGGAAGCTCTGAAAAAGACAGATGCCAGACTTCTTGTCTTTGATCCGATCCAGTCTTTTCTCGGAAACGAGGATATGCAGAACGTGACCGCGATGCGCAGGCAGCTTTTCTATATCAGCCGGCTTGCGATGAAATATCACTGCGCCGTTATCTTTATCGGGCATATGAACAAGCAGAGCAGTCAGAAAAGCATCTATCGCAGCCTCGGCAGCATCGACATTGTGGCAGCTTGCAGAAGTGTACTTGCCGTCAGAAGGATGCAGCAGTCTTCCGGAATCCGATACATCCAGCACATCAAAAGCAGTCTTGCAGAGGAAGGCAGTGATCTGGCCTTTGAAATTGCAGAAGGAGGCCGGATCAACATTATCGGCACGGTCGATGCGGAAGTGGAAGATCCGATGCTGGAAAAAGAATCCATCCGCACCACAAAGCAGGAAGCGATAGAGGAATATCTCATTGCGTGGCTCTCGAAAGAAGATCTCCCGGCAGCGGAAATCATGAAGCGGTTCCGGGAGCTTGGAATCAGCAATCGAACGGTAAAAAGTGTAAAGGCAGATCAGGAGATCAAGTCGATAAAGAAAAAGGATGGATGGTACTGGCATCTGGACAGAGAAGAAAAAATTCCAGATTTAGAGACAGGTGACAGAAATGGGAAGAAACAAGAAATCAGCAAGAGCATCGAAAAAGAATCGGATCCGGGAACGGTACAACCAGAAGGTTGATGAGCTGGAAATCCATGAAGTGACGCCGAAAGAGGCGGTCCGAAAGGCTCCCGGCACGATCCGAAAGGTCGCTGCTTACTGCCGTGTTTCTACGCAGGAGGAACAGCAGACCTCAAGTTTTGAGCTACAGGTGAAAACCTACACCGACCTCATCAATAACACGCCGGATTATCAGCTCGTCAATATTTATGCGGACGAGGGAATCTCTGGAACGAATATTGAGCACCGGCTGGGCTTCCAGCAGATGATCGAGGACTGCAAGGCAGGAAAGATCGATCTGATCCTCACGAAGTCGATTTCCCGTTTCGCCCGAAATGTGAAGGACACGCTTGCCACGATTCAGATTCTGGATAACCTGCCGCATCCGGTGGAAGTGAAATTTGAGACCGAGCATATCGATACCTTTGATCCCGGTATGCGCTTCCTCCTCATGATGATGGCAGGGATGGCCGAGCAGGAATCCCGGACCAAGAGCGACATCATGAACTGGAGCTTTGAGAACCGGATCAAGAACGGCATCTTCCTGACACCGCCACTGTATGGCTACGATCAGGATGAAAACGGTGATCTGGTGGTCAACGAACAGGAAGCGAAAGTGGTGCAGTTCATCTACTATTCCTTCCTGACCGGCTTCAACTGCTCGGAAATTGCGAACTTCCTGACCTCGCTCCATATCAAGACTTATTCAGGAAAAAACACATGGAACAGCGGCACCATCCGGGGCATTATCCGGAACGAACGCCACTGTGGAGACATTCTGGCGCATAAGACCTATACGCCGGATTTCCTGACCCATAAGCACAAAGTAAACCACGGCGAGCGCACCTGGGTACGGAAGGAAGATCATCATGATCCGATCGTGAGCCGGATCGTATGGACCGCTGCCAATCGAAAGATGGAGGTGGAGTTCCGGAACCGGAAGGGAGAAACGCTTCCTTCTCTTTCTGTCGTGGATCAGGGGATTCTGAAAGGCTATGTTCCTGTGGACCGGAATATTCGTGGATTTTCGGAAGCAGATTATGAAGAGGCTTCCAGAAGTGTTCTGACAGACGATCTGGATGAGCAGATTGAAAAGAAGCATCAGCTGGACAGCGCCCTCGATGGATATGAGGTGGTCCGGAGTTTCCTTTTCAGTACCACGGACAAAACGATCATGACTTTTTCCAATGGGCAGATCTATTTCAACACGAACTGCGTACGGGAGTTAAACCGCACGGAGTATGTGGAGCTCCTGCTCAATACCAAGGAAAAATGTATCGCTGTGCGTCCCTGTGAGAAGGATTCTCCGACAGCAGTCCGGTGGGCAAAATTTGTAGGCGATATGATCAAACCCACGGCAAAGAGCTGCCGTGGACTGGTGGAGCCACTCTGTAATCTGATGGGCTGGGATCCGGACGCCAGGTATCGGTTCGTCGGGCGATTTGTTTCTTCCGGCGATGAATGCTGTCTGTTCTTTGATCTTACGGATCCGGAGATCACGCAGGACGTGACGTATACGGAGGAAGATCCGGAGAGCAGTGAGAACGACACTCCCCGTGTCATCCGAAGCAGAGAAGATGAGATCGAACAGCAGAGTACGGTCCACCATGAGAAGGTGGTCTTTTACGCAGACGAGAGGTTTGGACGGGATGCGGCAGAGGAACTGGAGCTGGCGCACTTTAAGGGCGACTGGCAGATCCTTCGTCCTGCCTCATTCTTCAAGTACTGCACAGATATCACAGAAGACGAACTGAAAGAAATCATCTCGGAAGCCCAGTCTGTGACGGCCCAGATGAAAACGAATGTGGGGTAAATTATGGATACATTTATCGATGACGAGAAAGAAGCGGAAATTCAGAAGACATTCAGCTATAACGGCTACCAGACGGTCCGAAGGGAGCTGTTCGCGCATCTGCGTGAGCCTCAAATGACCATTCGGAAAGACAGCATCACGTTCAATACTGCCTGCATCGAGGGACTGGAGGACACGGTCTATATTCAGATCCTCGTCAATCAGGACCAGAAACGGCTGGTGATCAAAAAATGCGAGAAGGACGACAGGGATTCGCTCCGGTGGTGCATCCAGAAGAATGACAAGCGGAAGAGCAGGAAGATCACCGGCAGGCAGTTCTGCAACATGATCTACAAGATGATGAGCTGGGACAATCTGTGCCGCTATAAGATCCTTGGCCACCGCATCGATTATCAGGGGGAGACTCTCTATGTCTTTGAGCTGGACGATGCTGAAATCTTCCGTGAGAGGCCGAAGCGTACCAAGGCAGAGCTGGAGAAGTTGCGCGAGGAGATGACGCCGGAAGAACTGGAGGCAATGAAGCAGAGGGAGGCAAAGGCGTCGAGGACACCTTTCTATCCGGGAGATCTGGATACTTATGGCGTACCTGTCGAAAAACACGAGGACAGGGTCTCTTTGCAATCGTTGGACGGATTTGCCGGCCAGCAGGAACTACAGCTGCAAAATCAATAATGGGAGGCTATTATGTCTGAGCAGGAAAGAAGACTCGGGCTCTCTTTTTCGCTGAAACGGGGAAGGAGCCTGATTTATTGGGCTACCATCAGATCTTTGAAGAATCCGAAATTTATCCGGTTCCTCTTTAATTCCAGAGACCACAAGGTGGCCATTCAGGTCGCCACGCCGATCGATAAGGAGGCATTGAAGGTACCAGCCTTTCAGGAGGTCCAGCAGTATGAGATCGCCAGTAAGGCTTTTCTTCGTGTGCTCTACAAAAATTGCCACTGGGATGAAAGCAAGACGTACCGGGTCTATGGAACAAATTATGGGAACGAGCAGGTCGTGGAATTCCGGCTGGAGGAAGCGACGATCATCCGGGACGAGGAGTTCCGGGATCCGGAAATCAGAGAGCCGTAATTTGAAAATTTAACAGAATTTGGAATCTGGCAACAGGCCATCGAGGAATTTTTCCTTCGGTGGTCTTTTTTTATTGTCTGCGGAAGAGTCTTTAATGAACAAGAGCGGGCTTCAATCAGAAATGAGGGTGAAACACAAGTAGTTGTGGACACGAATTTCCGAAAATACCACATATTGTTCTGCAGAAGCGTCTTGGCTCAGCACGTGACCCCGGAAAATCCTGTTTATGAACCTTACACCTTTTTATCGCTGAATATCATGCGAGAGTTTTATGGAAAATCATTTGCTGTATTAAAAAAGCACCGGCCTTATCAATTGGTCGATGCCTTAAGGATCACATGTCAAGCAGATCACTATGTGTACCTGTTCGCACTGCCGTAAGAACCAGTTGGTGATCGTCAATGGTATAAATCAATAACCAGTCTGGAAGGATGTGGCATTCCCGGAAGCCGATATAGTTTCCTACCAGTGCATGGTCTTTATATTTGTCATCAAGGACCTTTTCTGCAAGCAGATCATCGATCACATCCTCCAGCAGGCTTATATCGCATCCCCGCTTCTTCATGCGCTTATAGTCCTTTTTAAATTTCGTGGTTGGCTTTAAGGTTAGCATTATTCTTTGTCCAGATCATCGAATAGTTCCCGGGCAGAACGATAGGATTTCACCTGCTTTTTCCCAGACATGATGTCTCTTGCTTCCTGCATCGCCTCTTCTGTCTCACGGTTATAGCGTGGAAGTCTGACCTCAAACGGAAGTCCTCCCACAAGGAGACAATTGTCGAAAAAGATATTCACCGCTTCCGGCATCGTCATGCCCAGCTGGCTGAACAGATTCGTCAGCGTTGTCTTCTTCTCGCTGTTCATTTTCATGTTAAAGTTTGTATCTTTCACAGCAGATTTTGCCATCTCTTACACCTCCTGCTTATTTCATCGCTTATTTCACTTTCTGATTCCATATTAGTCTCTAAGTGATGATTATGCAAGAGATAGTTTTACTTTCTTACATCTCCCACGGAAGTCCGATCTTCCCGAAGTGCCCATAGGCGCTTGTCTTCTGAACTTCCAGAATAATTATCGTCATCTCCTATTCCGCTCAATCCAATCGTCTTTTATCCTTAGCCAAATTAGCCAACTGAGAAATATTACTTCATATATACATCCATCTGATCAGCAATGATATGACTCAACCGGGGATGATAAATAAGTTTATAGGAGAAATGAATTATGAGACCGACACAGGTAATTACAGGACCGAACACGATTTTCAGCTATCTCAACATAAACGAGCCGAAAACACCCATGGGCGGTGGAACACCGAAGTACAGCGCATCCCTTATCATCAACAAGGATGACACGGCTACGATTGACGCCATCAACAAGGCCATCCAGGCAGCGTACGATGAGGGCGAGGCAAAGCTCAAGGGCAACGGCAAATCCGTACCGCCGCTGGCAGCGATCAGAACTCCGCTGAGAGATGGTGATCTGGAGAAACCGGATGATCCGGCATATGCGCACAGCTACTTCGTCAATGCGAAGAATGCCAGAAAGCCGGGTGTGGTGGATGCACATCTTAATCCGATCACGGATACCTCAGAGCTTTACAGCGGCATCACCGGCAGGGCGAGCATTTCATTCCTGTTCGGAAAACGAAATCCTTGCAGAGGCTGGTCAAACACAGTTTTATGTGTCAGAGACCTTCTTCCGGCGCCATTCCAGCGAAAAGATATCTGCAGAATACAGGAGTTATCCACAGTCATTATGCCAGTACCCTTCAGAGAGTCGATTCGCTTTTTGTCCTGTTTTCTTCTATAATGAGTGTAAATGAGTGTAGAAAAAGGCAGGAAGACAGGCGATGGAGCACAAGTATACGGAAGACGAACTGAACAAGCTTGACAAACAGGCTCTGATCATGCTGTTTCTGTCCATGCAGGACCGTCTGAAGGAGCTGAAACAGCATCAACCACCTTGTTGAACAGGTGGCAGCCGCAAATCAGTACCGTTTTGGGCGTCATACGGAGAAGCTCTGCGAAATCGAAGGCCAGATGAGTCTGTATGACTTCTTCAATGAGGCGGAAGCTGTACATGCTGAAACTCCTTCACCGGATGAGCCGCCTATCGAGACTATCACATACAAGCGGAAGAAGCCGGCCAGAAAACGGGAAACAGACCTTGCCAGCTTACCGGTAAAAGTGATCACACATGAACTGAGCGAAGAACAGCTCCATGAGATCTTCGGTGATAAATGGAAAGTTCTTCCGGATGAAGTCTATAAAAGACTAAGTTTCCAGCCTGCGCAGTACATCGTTCAGGAACATCACATTAAAGTCTATGCCGGAACAGACAACCAGACGATCGTCCGGGCAGACAGGCCAAATGATCTCCTGCGGAACAGTATTGCAACCCCCTCTCTGGTTGCTGGTATCATGAACAGCAAGTATGTCAATGCAGTTCCCCTCTACCGTCATGAACAGGAGCTGAAGCGCAACGGCATTGTCCTTTCCAGACAGGTCATGGCGAACTGGGTGATCCAGTGTTCCGAGCGCTATCTGGCAGTCATGTATGACTGGCTGCACGAGCAGCTCTACAGCTATCATGTGCTCCAGGCAGATGAGACTCCGGATAAACGGAAAGAACAACGTCAGCTGCTGGTGAAACCTCTTGTCGAGGACTTCTTTACGTGGCTGAAAGAAAACAACTCCCTGATCTCGGATAAGACCAAGACCGGAAAAGGGTTCTCCTACTGTCTGAACCAGGAGCAGTATCTCAGATACTTCCTGGAGGATGGTGAAGTTCCTATGGACAACAATGCTGCCTTATTCGCACGATATTTTTATCCTCATCTTTTACGAAGAACGGCCTGAAATCTTATGTCGCTCTCTCAAAAGATGAGGATAATATTTTACCTCAGTCCGCAGATTCTGGCAAATTCATCTTCATCATCGGGCCATAACGGTTCCTCGGCGTTCAGTTCCGGATTGCTTTTGTCCATGGCTTCTTTGAGCATTTCAAGAG
>JAJGAH010000062.1 GCA_020844525.1 Eubacterium sp. | reverse complement strand
AACCCGGCAGAGGAAGCGGTGTTCAAGCAGCTCCGTTTAAACATGTGGGTATCCAGTACGACAGCCTTTATTCCGGAGCAGGTTTTTGATCAGGGCAATCAGCCAATTGATCTGGACAGCCTGCGTGGTAGGGAGTGTTACGGCGGACTCGACCTTTCCAGTACCGGAGATATCACCGCGCTGGTTCTGATGTTCCCGCCGAGGGATGAGACAGAGAAGTACGTCTGCCTGCCTTTTTTCTGGGTGCCGGAGGAGACCATTCCGATCAGGGTAAGACGTGCGTCGGTTCCCTATGACGTCTGGGTAAAGCAGGGATACATGAAGGCAACGGAAGGAAACGTGATCGACTACAACTTCATCGAACAGTTCATTCTGGACCTTTATCAGATCTACAACATCCGCGAGATTGCCGTGGACCGCTGGAATGCAACGCAGCTCATTATCAATCTGGAAGGTGACGGCATGACGATGATTCCCTTCGGACAGGGATTTAAAGACATGAGCCCTCCGACCAAGGAATTCTACAAGCTGATGATGGAAGGAAAGATCATCCATGGCGGGAATCCGGTGCTTCGATGGATGGCTTTGAACGTGGTAGTTGATCGGGATGCGGCAGACAATATCAAGCCGACCAAGGCAAAGTCGCCGGAAAAGATCGATGGCATTGTCGCGGCAATCATGGCGCTGGACCGCTGTGTCCGTCACGAAAATGAAGAGAGCGTATACGACAGCCGCGGGCTGATTATATTTTGATGGAGGATGATACATGGGATTTCGAGATTACTTTCACAGAAGGAAGGCAAGAACAGACCCGCAGGATTCGACATCGGGCAGTGTGTACCGTGCCTATTACGGTCATACCACAGCCGGTAAAACGGTAACCGAGCGTAGCTCGATGCAGGTCACGGCTGTGTATGCCTGCGTCCGGGTGCTGGCTGAAGCCGTAGCGAGCCTGCCACTTCATCTTTACAGGGAAGAGGATGACAGCAAGGTGAAGGCAACGGATCATCCGCTGTACTTTCTACTTCACAGTGAACCGAATGAAGAGATGACGGCCTACTCCTTCTGGGAGACACTGATGACGCATCTGCTCCTCTGGGGCAACGCCTACGTCCAGATCATCCGAAACGGCAAAGGAGAAGTGACAGCACTGTATCCGCTGATGCCAAATCGAATGACTGTGGATCGTGATGAGTCCGGGCATATCTATTACCAATATCTCTGGTCCAAGGGTGACGATGCGCCGACCATGAAGGAGACAATCGTGAAGCTGTCTCCGCATGAAGTGATGCAGATCCCGGGACTCGGATTCGATGGTCTTGTCGGATACAGTCCGATCGCGATGGCGAAGAACAGCATCGGTCTTTCGATGGCCTGCGAGGAATACGGCAGTAAGTTTTTCGAGAACGGTGCAGCGCCTTCCGGTGTCCTCGAACATCCGGGTATCCTGAAGGATCCGGAAAAGGTCAGGGACAGCTGGCAGGCGGCCTTCGGCGGCAGCCAGAACGCCGGGAAGGTGGCCGTCCTTGAGGAAGGCATGAAGTATTCGCCGATCTCGATCAATCCGCAGGAAGCGCAGTTCCTTGATACAAGGAAATTCCAGATCGATGAGATCGCGAGGATTTTCCGAGTTCCTCCGCATATGATCGGAGATCTGGAACACGCGACCTTCAGTAACATTGAGGAACAGTCGCTGGAATTTGTCACTTATAGTCTGCAACCGTGGCTCACCCGGATCGAGTCATCGATCTCCCGGTCGCTTCTGACAAGGGAAGAAAAGATGGTCTACTATGCCAGATTCAATGTGGACGGCCTTCTCCGAGGCAACTACGCCTCCCGCATGCAGGGATATGCGACCGGTATCAATAACGGATTCCTCTGCGTAAACGATGTGCGGAGGCTCGAAAACATGGACCTCGTTCCGGACTCTGAAGGTGGAAATTTGTTTCTGGTGAACGGATCCATGACTCCCCTGAAATCGGCAGGGGCGGCCTATCAGAATTCTGGTGGAGGAAACGCTCCACCGGAGCAGAAACAGGATGATCCCGGGCAGGAGACCGAGGAAGATACAGAGAACGCAAAACCCCATCGAAGGGGAAGGAGGATGAGATGAACAAGTTTTGGAAGTGGGTGCGAAACAAGGCACCGGACGGATCGGATCCAGACCTTGCGGAACGCACGCTGTTTTTAAACGGAACAATCGCTTCTGAGAGCTGGTTTGACGATGACGTCACGCCGGCTCTTTTTAAATCCGATCTGGATTCCGGAAAGGGACCGATCACAGTCTGGATCAACTCGCCGGGCGGAGATGTCTGGGCGGCAGCCCAGATCTACAACATGATTCTCTCCTACAGCGGGAAGGTCACGGTGAAGATTGACGGTCTTGCTGCATCGGCAGCGTCAGTCATTGCGATGGCAGGAGATGAGGTTCTGGTATCTCCGGTTTCTATGCTGATGATTCATAATCCGGCGACGGCAGCGATGGGCGATAAGAGTGATCTGGAACAGGCGATCTCCATGCTGGATTCTGTGAAGGATTCGATCCTGAATGCCTACGTGAAGAAGACCGGCCTTTCCAAGAACAAGCTCTCAAAGCTCATGGACGATGAGACCTGGATGGACGCCAATAAGGCAGTCGAGCTTCATTTTGCAGACCGCGTGATGGAGCGTCCGGAACTCTACCGATCCGATGAGGCTGATCAGGACAAGAAGGTACCGGAAGAGGAGGATCCCGATGGAGAGAAACCAGAAGAGGAATCTGAAAAGGAATCTGAAAAGGAATCAGAAAAGAAAGCTGAAAAAGAATCGGAAGAAGAGGATCCCAAGAAAAAGGAAAAGAACCAGATCCAGACAGGATTCCTTTATTCCAGTCGCCAGATGGCGGCTGCCTTCACCAACAAGGTGAAGAAGCACTATGCAGCTGATAATGCAGTAACCAGTAAAGCGGAGAAAGGCCGGAGCGTGGATGCTCTGATGGATCGCCTGAATCTGCTGCACACCATGATGTGAGGAGGAACACATATGAACGTACAGGATTTGATTGCAAAGAGAGCCAAGGCATGGGAGGCAGCAAAGGCCTTCCTTGACTCGCACAGGGGAGAGAACGGTGTTCTCTCTGCGGAGGATGGCCAGACCTATGACCGTATGGAAAAGGAGATCACCGATCTCACCAAGGAGATCGACCGCCTGAACCGTCAGGCAGCAATCGAGGCACAGCTGAACCAGCCGACCTCTACTCCGCTTTCCGGAAAGCCGTCTGCTGGCGGTGAGAAGCCGCAGAAACAGGGCCGCGCTTCCGATCAGTATGCCAAGGATATGCTGACTGCCATGCGCACGAACTTCCATCAGGTATCTGATCTCCTGCAGGAGGGTGTGGATGCCGATGGCGGATATCTCGTTCCGGAAGAGTGGGACTCCAGACTGATTGATGTCCTGAATGAGGAGAACATCATGAGAGGACTTGCGACTCATATCACCACTTCCGGAGAGCACAAGATCAACATCGCCGGTGCCAAGCCGACTGCGGCATGGATTGAGGAGGGCGGAGCGCTTCAGTTCACCGATGCGAAGTTCGGTCAGAAGATCCTTGATGCCCATAAGCTGCACGTGGCAGTGAAGGTTACCGAGGAGCTTCTCTATGATTCCATGTTTGATCTCGCCAGCTACATCACGACCCAGTTCGGGATCGCGATTGCCAATGCGGAGGAGGATGCTTTTCTGAACGGCGATGGCAAGGGCAAGCCGACCGGTCTCTTTGATGAGACGAATGGCGGCACGGTTGCCAAGACGCTCACCGGAACCAAGCTCGGTACTGATGATGTACTGGATCTCGTGTATGCCCTGAAGCGTCCGTACCGTAAGAAGGCGTCGTTCATCATGAACGATCAGACGCTGGCGGCACTCCGAAAGCTCAAGGATAACAACGGAGCTTATATCTGGCAGCCGTCCTATCAGGCAGGAGAGCCGGACAGACTTGTTGGCTATGCGGTTCACACCAGTGCCTTCGCACCGGAACTTTCTGCCGGGAAACCTGTGATGGCATTCGGCGATTTTTCCT
Source organism: Eubacterium sp. (assembly GCA_020844525.1). Taxonomy (GTDB): domain Bacteria; phylum Bacillota; class Clostridia; order Lachnospirales; family Lachnospiraceae; genus Bilifractor. The sequence continues at coordinate 5,600 of JAJGAH010000062.1, read as the reverse complement.
ACTATAACATCGGCGATCGTGGCACTCGTTCCATGCAGGAGCTTCGTGAGCTCTTCGCAGGCAACGGCATGATCGGCTATGTTGCGAAGGAGCGTGTCGATGGTCTTCTGGTACTCCCGGAGGCCGTGCAGATCATGAAGGCAGGAGCATCTGCCTGATCTGCAGTCATAACAAAGTAGTGTCGGGAGCTCAGGGTGTCACAGCCCTGGGCTTTCTTTCTGGCTGGAAGGGAGGCAGTGATGTTCTCACTGGAGGAAGCAAAGAAATATCTCCGGGTCGATTCTGACGACGAAGACGACATTATCCAGCAGGAACTGGATGCTGCCGAGAGTCTGGTCGCGTCGGTTCTCCGGAAGGACAGCCTGAATGATGAGAGCGGTCCGATCATTGTGGTCGCTGTTCTGTATGCTCTCGCGTATCTCAACGAGCACCGGGAAGAGGCCGATCATCACGCTCTGACGATCACTCTCCGGAACCTGCTCTTCGGAGAACGGGATCCGAAGTTTTGAATTCTGATGGAGGTGCGGGATGAATATTGCAGCTATGCGGTGTCGGATTACGGTGCAGAAAAACGAAGTTGTGAAAGACAAGTACGGCAACCATACAAATGCGTGGAACGACTTCTATACCTGCTGGGCGACACCCGTTCAGAGTGGTGGCTCGGAAAGCCAAGAAGCCGGGACAACGAACAGCACGGATGCGATCGACTTCACCGTCCGCTATGCCAAGTGCCTCGAAGGACTCGATTCCACAAAGATTCGGATCCGGATGGGAGACGCCATATATAATGTCACGGCGATTGATCCGATGGGATTCAAGAAGACGAGTCTCAAGTTCAAGTGTGAGAGGGTGAAGCGATGAAGATAAAAGCAGAGAATCTGGCAGCAACCGTCGAGAAAGCACTCTCCGATTACGTGGATGATGTGAATGACGTCGTGAAGCAGGAAATTAAGGATGCCGGCAAAGAAGCCGTGAAGGAACTGAAGGAGAAATCACCCAAGCGCAGAGGAAAGTACGCCAAGGGATGGAGAAGCACAGTTCAGAAGGAGACAGCGGTCGGCGCAGAGGTGGTGGTTCATAACAAGATCTATGGTCTGACACATCTGTTGGAAAAAGGCCACGCCAAGAGAGGCGGTGGCCGGGTAGAGGGCATTCCGCACATCGCTCCGGTCGAGGAAGAGATCACTGGAAAGTTATCCGATGAAATTGAGAAGGAACTGAAGAGCTGACGGAGGAGAACTATGGACGAGATCATCAACATTCTGGAGGAACTGGGTCTTCCCTTCGCCTACGATCACTTCGCAGAGGGCGAAGGGCCTGACCCTCCTTTTATCTGTTACCGCTGTCCGAACAGCGACAACTTCGCGGCAGACGGCACCGTGTATTTCCCGATTACGGAGATCGATATTGAGCTCTACACGGATCAGAAGGATCCGGAGACTGAGAAGAAACTGGAAGATCTGCTTGTGAAAGGCGGGATCTTCTTTGATAAGACAGAGACCTGGATAGAGTCGGAAAAACTCTACGAGGTTCTGTATTCATTTGAACAGGAGGCCTGAAATGGCGAACAAGAAGAATAAGGTTAAATACAATCTGAAGAACGTGCACTACGCCATCGCGACGATTGCCGAAGATGGGACAGCCACCTTCGCGGATCCTGTGGCGTGGCCGGGCGCTGTATCTCTTTCGCTGGATGCGCAGGGAGACCAGACGATCTTCTGGGCAGACGGTGTCCAGTACTTTGTAACCACTGCGAACAGCGGCTACAACGGAGACTTTGAATCTGCGATGGTTCCGGAGGATTTCCGCGAGAACGTGCTGGGCGAGATCAAGGATGGGAACGGTGTTCTGGTAGAGGATGCCGATGCACAGGCGATTCACTTCGCGCTGCTTTTTGAGTTCGATGGCGATGTGAACGAAATCCGTCATGTCATGTACAACTGCACGGCGACCAGACCGTCTGTGGCATCGAAGACAAAGGAGGACTCCATTGAAGTCCAGACCGAGAGCCTGACCATCAATGCCACCAGCATCAGGGATGCAACCCTTGGGAAGAACATCGTTAAGGCAAGATCTGGTGCAGATACTGCTGATGCAACATATCAGAACTGGTACAGCAAGGTCTACACGCCTGCTGCAGCAAAGGCGGCCAGCACAACGAATACTGCAAGCAGTACGACATCTTCGACATCCACCAGCAGTACTGGAACCAGCAGTTCCAGTAAGTGAGAAGGGAGCAGAGCATGTATCAGGAAATTTCACTGAAAACCTGTGAGGAGGGCGAGAAGCCCTTCTCGTTTCTGGCAACAGGAACAACTGCCTATCGTTTCAAGCAGGTCTTCCATCAGGATTTGATGATCCTTCTGAACAAGATGGAGAACAGCGAGGATGACCAGACCGATATGACAGTCGGTGACAAGCTCGCTTTCATCATGAATGCGCAGGCGGAGAAGAAGGATATGAACACGCTGAACGTGGATGCCTTCCTTACCTGGGCAGACCAGTTCGACGGAGCAGAGCTGTTTTTGCACATGCAGGAATTTGTCACCCTCTACCTTGGTTCCAGAAGGACAACCTCGAAGCCAAAAAAAGAAGCCGCCCGACCGACCGGGAAATAAACACTGCCGTCTACATGCTCCGCGCCAAACAGATGGGTCTGTCCATTGCGGAGCTGGATCAGATGGAGGAGGGCATGGTCATTGATATGATCATCGAATCTGGGAATGATCTCTGCGATGACGAATATGAACAGCTTGCTGTGCAGTCCGACTTCGACGCATTTTAAGAGAAATTGGACATTATGAAAGTGAGTCAAGAATATCAAGGAGCAGATCAATATCAGTGGAAAAAGGTACACGATGACCGGCTTCATATTCATCAAGATATTTCTGACAATCGGTTACAATTCTTTTTTCGTTTTTGTCTATAACAGACTGAACTGTCGTAGCAAAAGCATTTCCTTCAATTCGATATCGAATTAAGAATTTTTTTGTTACCGGAAACATTTTTATGTAGTGAAGTCCATGATGGTTCATCGGACGTGTAGTTGAACGTGTTGGAAGAGCAAAATACTGATCTTTTGGTGTACTTGCGGAGATATTTGATCTTAATGGAACCGCAAATGATCGGCTTTTGCCTTTATACATTAAGCGAATAACAAGTACACAGGGACGCGCTGTTTTTCGTAATACTTCTGGATCCTTTTGGTACGCTGCTAATAATGTTCTGTTTATCGTAACAATTTTCATATTATTTCACCTAAAAAATGGAAGCCTGCCTCTCGACAAGCTTCCATACACGTAAACGATATTCTACGCCTAAGCACCCCGTCGTTTCCGGAAGTTAAACATACACGTTCATAATATTCTTGCCGTTATGACCGGCGAGCTCTTTGCTCATAAATAATATATCACGAAAAACCGCTTTATGCCAGTGAAATTTATGCATCGAGCATAGTTGATGGATGACCGATAGCTGATAGAAAGGAGAGCCGTATGGCAGACAGAATTAAAGGAATCACAATCGAACTGGATGGCGATACGACCAAGCTCTCCAATGCCCTGAAAGGTGTGAATAAGGAGATCCGTGACACCCAGAGTAATCTCAAGGATGTGAACAAGCTCCTGAAGATGGATCCCGGCAACGCAGACCTTCTGGCGCAGAAACAGAAGTATCTCACCGATGCGATTGATGCAACCAAGAAGAAACTGGCCGAGGAGAAGGAAGCCCTCGCACAGCTCAAAGCCGGTCCTCAGACCGAGGAAACCCAGAAACAACAGGAAGCCCTGACCCGGGAGATCGAGGCCACCAAGCAGTCGCTGGAAGGCCTTGAGGATGAGTATAAGAAGTTCGGCTCAGTCGCTGGCCAGCAGCTTCAGGTCGCCGGTGACAAGATGAAAGAAGTCGGCGGCAAGATCAGTGATGTCGGAGGCGGACTGACCAAGGGCATCACAGTCCCGGTCGCTGCTGCTGCAGGAGCTTCCGTGGCTGCGTGGAAAGAAGTTGATGAAGCCCTTGATACCGTCACTGAGAAGACGGGTGCAAGCGGTGCTGCCCTTGAGGATATGCAGAACCGCGCAAAGTCCATCGCAGAGACGATCCCGACCGACTTTCAGACTGCAGGCGATGCGGTCGGCGAGGTCAATACGAGATTTGGTCTTACCGGGGATGCGCTGGAAGATCTCTCCACAAAGTTCGTGGAGTTTGCGACGCTCAACAGTACAGACGTCAGCACTTCCGTTGATAACGTATCCTCCGTTCTGAATGCATTCGGGCAGTCGTCTGACGATGCCGAAAATCTGCTGGATGCTCTGAACCAGGTGGGACAGGCAACCGGTGTGTCGATGGACACGCTCTCGCAGGACCTCGCCAAGAATGCAGGCCAGTTTCAGGCTATGGGACTGTCGGCAGAGCAGGCGGCAGGTTTTATGGGCGCAGTTGAGATGTCAGGTCTCGACACTTCGACCATGCTCACCGGTCTTACCAAGGCACAGAAGGTCGCCACCAAGAACGGCCAGTCTCTGGATGATGCGATCAAAGATTTTTCCAAGACCATGGGAAGTAATAAGAGTGACACCGAGAAGCTGCAGGCCGCCTATGACCTGTTCGGCTCCCGGGCAGGCGGTGCCATCTATAATGCCGTCAATACCGGGAAGTTATCTCTGGACGATCTCTCTACGAGTCTCGGAGATTTCTCTGGTTCTGTTGAGAACACCTTCAATGAAACGCTGGATCCTTTGGATCAGATGACGGTTGTGATGAACAACCTGAAAGACCTCGGCGCTGAGATTGTCGATGCATCTGCTCCGATGATCACCGAGGCCATGACGCAGATCAAGGATGTCGTCACGGGGCTGAAAGATGCATGGGACGGTTTATCTCCAGGTATGCAGGAAGCCATCGTGAAGGCAGCTCTGATTGCAGCTGCAGTCGGACCCGTGCTTGTCGTTGTTGGTAAGGTTGTCTCGGCGATCGGCGGGATTACTTCAACGCTTGGCAGCTTTGTCGGGTTTATCTCCGGTACGGTTGTTCCGGCCATCGGAGCAGTCTCGGTTCCGATCCTTCCAATCATCGCTATCATCGCGGCTGTGGTTGCGGCGGTCATCGGTGTGATCGAGATTGTAAAGCACTGGGGCGAGATCTCCGAGTGGTTCAGCGGCGTCTGGAGTACAGTCTGCTCTGGTGTGCAGTCCATCGGCGAAGGGCTCGGGACCTTTTTCTCTGGCCTATGGGACGGAATCAAAATCACAACAGAGACGGTCTGGAACGGCATCAGCAGTTTCTTCTCCGGACTGTGGAGTGGAATCAGCGGAACCGCACAGAGTATTTTTTCCGGTATTTCGAGCTTCCTCGGGAATACATGGTCCACGATCAGCTCTGCTGCATCGAGCGCGTGGAGCGGGATTACCAGTACGCTCTCCGGAGCATGGAATGGCATCAAAACGACAGCAGGCACGGCATTTGATACCGTAAAGACCACGATCGGGAATGCATGGGAGACCGTGAAAACGAACACCGGAAATGCATGGAATGCCATTCAGTCCTCCGTTCAGCAGCATGGTGGAGGAATCCGGCGAGTGATCGGCGCTGCGATGGATGGT
>JAJGAH010000061.1 GCA_020844525.1 Eubacterium sp. | reverse complement strand
TGCGCACCATCGGATGTGAGAAAGCACAGGGATTTCTGATCGGTAAACCGGAACCGCTGCTTGTCACCAGAAATAATCTGGAGGAGAAACACTACAGGTTTGAGAGACTGTGTCTGCGGCAGTATTACGATGATCTCGGGAAGGTGAATTTTCTCAGTAATCAGCCGCTTGAATACGCTGCTGTCTCCGGCAGGAACCTGGATGTGAATCAGATAACGGACCTGGATCAGGGCATCCCGATCGCGGTCTGGGAAATGCGCGGAGATATCGGAAGGTTTTTGCTGACGAATCGCGCATACCGTGATGTACTTCTTTCCGTTGGCGTCCAATCCCCCAGGGCGGCAGAATTTGACATGAACGACAGGGAGGAACAGATCTACTGGAGTGCGCGGCAGTTTTTCCGTGAGATGCAGGAGGACGGGGATATCCATGCGCAGTATGCTGTGCTTGGAGGACATCATTGTTTCATTCGCGGAAGAGTGATTGCCCGCCATCACGGAAGAAGCGCCTATCTGCTTGTCATGCAGGATTTATCGGGGACCTTTGACATTGAGCAGTACAAGGATCAGGCAGAAATAACGAATTCTCTATTCAGGATGTTTGACTATGTTTTTCTGCTGGCGGAGCGGCCGGATCAGGACGTGCTTCTGTATTCGGTCAGAGAGCTTCCGACCTTTTCGGATATGGATGACGAAGGAATTCTGCATGAGGTCCGCAAAAGCCTGATGGTGCATCCAAAGGATCAGGATCGCTATGATGACTTTTTTGACCGGCCTGCGATTCATCGGGCGCTTCGGGATGGAGACCGGGCGGAGATGAAGGGCTGCTTCCGCTTTTGGGATTCTTCGGGTTCCTGGTGCTGGAAGGAAATATCTCTGAGCCTGAGCAGAGTGGGGGACAAAAAAATGCTGGCCGGCATGCGCCTGCAGATGCTCGACATGCAGTCTGATATTTCCATCGGATCATTTCATCCGGTGTCCCTGAAGGAGCTGCAGTATCTTTCACAGATGAAGCAGACCCGGGACACAAACGGGCATTGCCTGTAAGCATTTGTGCATATGAAAATGCTGGTTAATAAACTGAAATAAAAAACTGAAATAAAAACGGATGGATAGGAAGGTGAGGGAAAACACGATGAAAAACTGGTCTATTAAGACAAAATTTAATTTTCTTTTGGGGGCAATGCTGGGGGTTCTGTTCGTCACGATTGGTCTGGCATTTTATGCATTTAATTCCGTGGCAAATGTCGGACAGAATTATGTATCGGGGCTTTATTCAGCCGGTACGATTCAGGCATCTGATATGAGCAGCTATGTGAATGCAGTTGCGTCCGTACGCAGAACCTCCCTGATTGGTGTTATTGTGGTGATTGTGGCTGTTCTGATTTTCGCACTGATTCTGTTCAGAAGTGTCGCATCCTACATACAGACTGGCATTGGAGAATTAAGCAATGCGATTGATTCAATGAAGAAGGGCAGTCTGGATTACACGATCCATACAGAGGATCTTGGCGCAGATGAACTGGGCAATGCGGTTCGAAGCTATCAGCAGATGACGGATGCCAGCCGTGAAATTATCGGCGAGACGAATCGGATTCTTTCAGAGATGAGCAGGGGGGATTTTTCAGCGAATGTTTCGGATCCGTGCATTTTCGTGGGAGAATACGAGGTAATCAATAAGTCCTTCCGCTCGATCCATGAGAATCTGAAGGATATTTTTGAACAGATGGACGGCGTAGCCAGACAGGTTCAGAGCAGATCTGAGAATATTGCAGATGGTGCGCTCGCGCTCAGCCAGGGTTCGACAGAACAGGCAGAGACAATCCGTGATCTTTTTGCAACTGTGAAGCAGCTGGACCATCAGATTCAGAAAAGTGCTGACAGCGCAGTAAATGTAGAGAAGTTCACAGACCAGGTGACGAAAAAGATTCATGAGCAGAATGCACAGATGGCTGAAATGCTGAAGGCTATGTCTGAGATCGAGGGGAAATCCAATCAGATTGAAAATATTATCAAGGCGATTGATGATATTGCTTTTCAGACCAATATACTTGCACTGAATGCTGCGGTAGAGGCGGCGCGTGCAGGAGCTGCAGGAAAGGGCTTTGCTGTTGTAGCTGACGAGGTAAGAAACCTTGCCGGAAAATCCGCTTCTGCGGCACGCGAAACCTCGGCATTGATCGAAAGCACAATTGAGGCGGTACATAATGGTTCAGAGCTTGCTTCTACTTCAGCTTCCTCGTTAAATGAGGTTATGAACAGTGCTGCCAAGAGCCGCGAGCTTGTGCAGAACATTACGGAAGAAATGAAAACTGAGGCGGAAAAGATCAGCGAGGTTACAAGCGGCCTTGATCAGATCTCCCAGGTTGTAGAGCAAAACAGCGGCACAGCTGAGAACAGTTCCGTGGCAAGCCGTGAGCTGAGCAGCCGGGCAACTGAACTGAAGGATATGGTAGAACGCCTGAATGTCTGACAGATATTGCGTTATTGTGGACATTTTGTTCTTGAAAAATATTATATTTGTGTTATAATTACTCCGTTATTCTGTCGGATATACCGACAGGGTAGCGGTTTTTTGATTTGATAGGGTCGTCTGATTAGAGCCGTACAGCATCAGAACGGCCATAGAGAAAAACTGCAATGCGGGTGTGGGGGATGAGAAAAGGTTGTATAAATACCGGAGCCATAAAAAGATTCTAAAGGTGCAGAAAATATTGCCCATGGTCCTTCTGGCGGGGGTGCTGTCCATGACCGGCATGATGCGCCCTGCAAATGTATATGCTGCACCGCAGGATGAGGAGCAGGATCAGTCTGACCTGAATGACGAATCCGATCCGGAGGAGCTGCAGAACAGACTTGATGCACTGATCGAAGAGGTGGATCAGGTTGATACGGAGCGGGAACAGCTACTGGAAGGACTGGATGAGCAGGAACAGAGGATCATAGTCGGAAGTGCCGCCAGGGCAGCGGGTGAGCAGGCAATTTCGGAACGGCAGGAAGAGGCTGACAAACTGGATGAGCAGCTTAAGTCCGCAGGCGAAGCGCGCGAGAAGGCGCATGACAGTATGCTGGATCGCCATAGCAGTGTTGCGGGGATGCAGGAATATAAGCGGGCGGTGTCGGCCTATATGCAGCTTAAGCTTCAGAAGTATCATTTGAACAGTCAGCTTAAGGTATTGCGAAAGGAACAGGCCGTTGTCGAGAATAGCCTGAGCCGGGAACAGGATGGCAGGACACTGGATCAGTCCATGCAGGACAAGGCAGACCAGTATCTGGAACTCACCCGTCAGGAAAATGATAAAATTGCCGGGATTCAGGCATTAAAGCAGAGAATTGACGCTCTGGAGGCGGAGAACTCCTCCGGCGAGTCGGATGATACGGACGCTTCTGAATCACAGGATACGGAAGCATCGGCGGAAAGCAGCAATACCGGTTCCTCTGAGGGCAGCAGTATTCTGGGCACTTCTCTTCCGGATGCTGCATCAGAAAATGATACCGGGATTGGAGAAGCGGATTCTGCTTATGAGAATACCGGCGACGCCGCCGGACAGAATGGGAATAATGTCAGCTCTGCAGAACCATCCGGGACAGGAATAACGGGGGAAGATGTCGTGCAATATGCACTGCAGTTTGTAGGCAATCCTTATGTCTGGGGTGGTACATCGCTGACAAATGGCTGTGACTGTTCCGGCTTTGTGCAGCAGGTCTACGCACATTTCGGCATTCAGCTGACACGGACCACCTATACACAGGCGAATGAGGGAACAGCAGTTTCTTATGCGGATATGCAGCCTGGGGATGTGATCAATTATGGGAGTCATACCGCAATCTATATTGGGGATAATCGTATTGTGCACGCTGCGAATTCTCAGGAAGGAATTATTGTCTCTGATAATCCGGCCTTTATGCCGGTAGTAACTGTGCGAAGATTCGTATAGTTTTAGTAACTATTTCTATTAGCTGACTATTATACGAGCGCATATTGTGTTACAATTCTGCGGTTACACAGTCATTTTCGAAATTAAAACTGGTAATATGCTAAATGTCCGAATAAAATCTGCGATATTCTCAAATATTACAACACATTACGGCCCTGTTTTGTTGTAATATATATCCATAAAAACAATATGATACGAAAACAGTTTTGATAATCAATACTATAATTGCTCGTGCAGCTACGATTATTTTGCGACGATATCTGCAATCGGCATCAGATATCAAAATATTTTAGGGGGGGGGGGAAGCAATGAGCAACAGTTTGACTCTTCTCGGAGATAATTTTATTGATCCGATCAAGCCCTGGAAAGATCAAACAGGGATTGCCAAAGCAGGCACCTTAACTGCGGGGGGATCCGGAGAAAACGCCGCGGTCAGCGGAACCGGAAGTCTGCCCTTTGCAGATGTATTCAGCTCAGCGATTGACCAGGTAAAGACTACGCAGGCAGACGTAGAGAATAAGCAGTACCTTCTTGCAACAGGGCAGCTTGAGGACGCGCATACACTGCCAATCGCGGAGGCAAAGGCACAGGTATCGCTGGATATGCTGATTACTCTGCGCAACAAGGCCCTGGAGTCTTACAATGAACTGCTGAAGATAAATATGTGATAAGAGATCCGATTACAGTGGAGCATGATTCTTTCATGCTCTTTTCTGCGTACTTTAAGTGGTTCCGACAGCCGGGTGCTATGTGCGGGCCAGTATTTCGGATGGGATTTTTACGAATTGGGATTTTGCTATGGGTAAGGTAAAGGAAGCCTGGCAGAGCCTTTCCTCTGCGGCTAAGCGATTAATCATCATTGTTCTGATCTGCGGAGCAGCATTTGTGGTGGTCGGAACGGTTATGTTAAATCGCAGCACACAAAAAACAGAATACACAACCCTTTTTACCGGATTGAGCCAGGATGAGGCGACCCAGATCACAGCGAAGATTCAGGAGGATGGGACCAAGTTTCTCTACGATGCTTCCACGGGTACGATTCAGGTTCCGCAGGAGGAAGCGGATCAGATCCGTGCGAAGATGCTGAGCGAGGGATATCCCAAAAGCGGATTTACCTACAGCATGTATGTCAGCCATTCCAATATCATGGCAACAGAATCTGACAAGAAGCAGTATTCCCTGTATGATCTTCAGGACCGTCTGGGGGCGACGATCCGTCTGTTTGACGGTGTTCAGGATGCCAAGGTGACCATTGCTGAGGGAGATAGCGACAGCTATGTGCTGGATGATAATGGAGATACCAGCAGTGACAGCTCGATCAATGCGTCAGCCTCTGTTGTTGTGACCATGCAGAGCGGAAAGACTCTGACCACAGACAATGCCGATGCAATCCGGAATCTGGTGGCAAGGTCCGTAAACGGCATTAATTTCACGAATGTTTCTGTATTCGATGCGGCAACCATGACGGAAGTTGGGGGCAGTACCAGTGATTCCTCTTCGTCGACTGAAGCGGTAAGTGATCTTACCAATGAAGTGGAGCAGAACATTGAGAATAATGTGAAGCGGGTACTTGGGAAGATCTATAACGAAGACAATGTAGAGGTTTCCGTTCGCGGAAAATTAGACACTTCAAGTACCGTATCGGAAAATACCCAATATACGGTTCCGGTTCAGACAGATCAGAATGACAAGGAAGGCCTTTTGTCCAAGGAGGACGAAAGCAGCGCCTATACCGGCAGCAACGCAAGCTCGGCAGCCGGTGTGGCAGGCACGGATTCAAATGCAGATACGCCGGAGTATACAACGCAGGACGGGACCACTTCGGGAGACAATGGGAATTTCGACACCTCGACATCCAGAGAATGGCTTTACAATACATCAAAGCAGCAGGTTCAGACGGATCCGGGTACGCTGCAGGACTGCACAGTGGCCGTGGTCATCGACTCAGATGACACAAGCGTTAGTGAAAACGACCTGATCAATCTTGTCGCAGACGCGGCAGGCATTGACCGGACAAACGCGTCAGATAAGATTACGGTTGTCAGATCCAGTATCACGAAGAAGACGACAGTGACGCCGACGCCGCAGCCGGCATCCGATAATACGCAGATCAATGACCTGCAAAGACTGCTTATGATTGGCGGAGCTGGTATTGCCGCTCTGGTTGTTCTTCTGATCGTCTTCCTTCTTATCGTAAAGAAGAAGAAAAAGAATGACAGGCAGCAGCAGGAAGAGGAAGAGCTGCGTGCACAGGAAGAGGAGCTGGAAGCGCAGAGAGCTGAGATCGAGCGGCAGAAAATGGAGGCAGAAAGGAAGGCAAAGACTCCGACACAGGAAGAAATGGCACTCAATGAGCATGTGGAGAGGGGCATGCATCTGAAGGACAGTATCGGAGAATTTGTGGATGACAATCCGCAGGCCGCCGCGAAGCTGATTCAGAGCTGGCTGAGAGAAGGTGAGGAGAAAAATGGCAGCAGAAAGCGCAGATAATAAGCCTGACCTTGGGTCTACCGCCTGGCTTTCGAACAAGCAGAAGGCTGCAATGGTCATTATTTCTCTGGGAGCTGACAAGGCATCTGAGATTTACAAGTATCTTCAGGAAAGGGATATTGAAGATCTTACCTACGAGGTTGCAAGGCTTGGACAAAGCACCAACTCTCAGGTGGAAGGCGCCCTGGATGAGTTCTATAAGCTCTGTCTGACGCACAAGATGATGACAGACGGCGGCCTTGACTATGCCAGAAGTGTTCTGGAAAAGGCTTTTGGGGAAACGACAGCAAGAAATCTGCTGGAAAAGGTCTCCAAAACGCTTCAGTCCCGTCCCTTCAATTTTCTGAGCAAGGGAGATCCGAAAGCCCTGATCGGCCTGATGCAGAATGAGCGTCCACAGGTCATCGCCCTGATTCTGTCTTATCTGGACTCGGAGCTCGCTGCGAGTGTCATGATGAATCTGCCGGATGACAAGCGTCTGGAGACGATTTCTGTTCTGGCCAAGATGGACAGGGTTTCACCGGAGGCAATCAGTGTTGTAGAAGCCGAGACGAAACGAAAGTTCGATACCATCGTTACAAGTGAAGACAATATGAATATCGGTGGTATTGATTTTGCCGCAGATGTCATGAACCATATCGACCGAAGCGTTGAGAAACGCATATTCGATGATATGGAGAAGGTGGATCCGGATCTGGCATCAGAAATCAAGGACCGGATGTTTGTATTCGAGGATATCCTGGGTATGGACGACCGGTCTGTTCAGAGGTTTATCCGCGAGTGCAACACGAAGGATATTGTGTATGCACTGAAGACGGCAACAGACGATATGAAGCAGATTTTCTTCAACAATATGTCGAAGCGTATGGCTGAGACAGTTACATCCGATATGCAGACGACAACCAATGTCAGACTGAAGGATGTTGAAGAGGCACAGCAGAGGATTGTCAACCTGATCCGCAAGCTTGAGGACCAGGGCGAGCTGATTATCAGCAAGGGAGGATCAGATGATGACGCACTCGTTTAATCGCGTCCTCAAAGCTGATGATACAGAGGGGATACGCAATTACATTCCGCTGGACCTTTCGGAACAGACAGAGCCTGATGTGAAGCCGACGGCACTCCCGACGTTTGGCGAGGGCGAGGATACCGTGCATGCCGGAAGACATGCTGCTGATGCCGGGCAGCAGGAAATGACAGATCAGAATGTACTGGAGGCCGCACGGAAAGAGGCTGAGCGGATTCTCGCAGAGGCCCGTGCGGACGCCGAAAAAATGCGTCAGGATGCATCGAACCGCGGTTATGAGGAAGGACTGGAACGGGGAAGACAGGAAGGCATCGAAATCGTCCGGAAGGAAAGCAATGAAGAACATCAGAAGTTTTTAGAAGAATGTCAGCAGACAATAGAAGGGTATTCTGCAATCAAAAAAAGGCTTCTGGACCGGTACCTGAATGAACTGACACAGTTCGCACTGACTGTGGTGGAGAAGGTCATTCATGTCAGCCTTCAATCCAGCAGTAAGGTCATCGCAAGAATGATTACAATTGAAGCGGAGAAGCATCGGAAAACCAGCTGGGTAAAGATCTATCTGGACCGGAAGGATTATGAGAGCATGATAGAAGTGGAGTCGGATCTTGCGGCGGAGCTTTCCAACCTCTCCGACAATATCAAGTTTGTCGTGCTGGACGATGAACCGGAGGGCAGCGTCATTCTGGAGACGCCTGAGGAAATCATTGATATGGGCGTCGACACACAGCTGGGCAATATCAGAAACCGTTTAAAGGAAGTACATGTAGAAAGCCGGGAAGAAGATGTACGAGACACTGACAGAGCTGGTTCGTAACAGCGAAACCATCAGTCATATCGGTAAAATTGAAAATATCATCGGCCTTTCCATCGAAGCATCCGGGGGAAAATGCTCCATCGGCGACATCATGAAGGTTTACAGCGAGGAACTGGGACGTGAGGTGGCAGTGGAGGTTGTCGGTTTCCATGACGGGAAAATTCAGCTGATGCCTTACGAATCAAATGCAGGTATCACCTCGGGAAGCTTCGTGCGCAATACGGGACACAGGCTCAGGGTACCGGTAGGGGATTTCCTCAAGGGCAGAATTATCAATGCTGTAGGGCAGCCCATTGATGGCGGGGAAGAATTCCCGCAGGACTGTGATTACTATACAGTGAGCAGTACCTACAGTAATCCCCTGAGCCGTCCCCCGATTCGGGATCGGCTTGATATCGGGGTTAAGGCGATTGATGGACTGAACACCATTGGAAAGGGACAGCGAATCGGGATTTTTGCGGGTTCCGGCGTTGGAAAAAGTACCCTGATGGGCATGATCGCCAAGAATGTGAAAACAGACATCAATGTTATTGCGCTTGTCGGCGAGCGGGGCCGTGAGGTACTGGAATTCGTGCAGAAGGACCTGGGTGAGGAAGGCATGAAGCGGACCGTGCTGGTCGCAGCGACTTCGGACCAGCCCTCTATGATGCGGCTGAAATGCCCGCTGGTTGCAACGACGATTGCAGAGTATTTCAGAGACCAGGGGATGGATGTGCTCCTGATGATGGATTCCCTCACACGTTTTGCTATGGCGCAGCGGGAAATCGGACTTTCGACCGGGGAACCGCCCATCGCACGTGGATATACGCCTTCGATCTATTCGGAATTCCCGAAGCTTCTGGAGCGGGCAGGAAAATTCAAAAGAGGGTCGATCACCGGCATCTATACGGTTCTTGTAGAAGGAGACGATACAAACGAACCCATTGCGGATACGGTGCGGGGAATCCTCGACGGGCATATCGTCCTATCAAGAACGCTGGCCGCGCAGAACCATTACCCTGCGATTGACATCGGGGCCTCCATCTCCCGGCTTATGGTAGAGCTTGTCTCCGAGGAACATCAGAAGCTGGCATCAAGGCTTCGGAATCTTCTGAGTCTTTATCAGAAAAATGCGGATCTGATTGCCATCGGCGCCTATAAGGAGGGCACAAATCCTTCCCTGGATGAGGCCATCCGGAAATATCCGCTGATCAACAAGTTCCTTATGCAGGGAACAACGGAGAGCTTCTCCTATGAGGAAATGCTGCAGGCACTGCACAAGGCGGTAGATGCCGCATGAAGAAATTCCGATATTCACTGGAAACAGTCCTCCGATACAAAGAACAGATACTGGACAGCACCAAAGATGCGTATGCGCTCTGTCAGCTGCGGGTCCGCCAGAAGGAAGAGGAAATCCGGACCCTGCAGAGCAGACAGATGGACCTGCTCAATGCGTTTGATGAGGTA
>JAJGAH010000060.1 GCA_020844525.1 Eubacterium sp. | reverse complement strand
ATGCTCTCCAATAGGCATAGTCAAAAACCTTACTCCAGACATATCTGTACAGGACAGGGTTGATAATCAGTACCCCTGCAAGGATAGATGGATAAACAAGAATTCTTCGCTTTTCCTTATCCGCAAAAAACAGATATACCAGGCTTAGCACCCAGAATATCAGGAAGAAGTTGCCAGCAAAGGATTCCCGGACTGTATCAAAGACCTGTATTGCTGCATCTCTCATAATACGAGCCTCCCGATCTTGTACAGATATATACAGCTCCCATAGAATATGGACGGGAGCAGAACCAATGGAACTTTCCAGATCATTTTCCATTTACGGAATGCAATCACATACCAGAGAGAATACATACCGATCATTGCTGTCGCCAGGATGATCCCCATTCCTGATAACAGGCAGCATGTCCAGTCCGTAACCAGCAGCATCCAGAAAAAGCGCTCGTCCTCCTGCTTTCTGTACAAATAGAGAAAACCATACAGAATCATCGGAATACCAATTCCTGCCACTACTGCTTTCCCCTGCCAGATACGAAGGAGTGTAAACTCTGACTGCGTACGGGTAGATCCGGCAAAAAACAGCTGCAAAATACCGATTAGAAAGCAAAACAGAAATGTCTTGCGCTTATCATTTTCAAATAACTCTGAGCCAGCCAGATACCAGACAATATAGCTGAGCACAAGAAGCACAACTGGAAGGATTGTATGTGCCGTGATCGCAGGATGAATACCAATCACCCGTGCAATCAGCGCAATATAAATCATCCACGGCGAAAACACGTCCTTCAGATAATCTCCGTTCCAGTTATTCAGATTCAGCTCTCCTGTTGCCGGATTTTCAGTCAGCATTTGATTGGTCTTCCAGGTATAAACTGAATGCGCCACAAAACGGGAATCATCCTCATCGAGATGCATGCCCCAAAAGTAAACAACACATTGAACAGCGACAACTGCCAGAAACAGCACAAGCAGAAGCACTGCAATTCTGTCATGTAAAATACCCGCGTTTTTCAGATCACGTCCCCGTACTACTGCAATGGGCAGCCGTCTTCGCACCAGGGCATATACAGCCACAAAGGCACAAAGAACGATAGCCCAGAGCAGGATCACCATTCGGAAATCCGCACGGAGAAAAATCAGGGGAACTGCCACCGCTTCAAAGGCCGCCCACATCAGCAGATTGCCCGACACAAGACTCAGGAGGAACCGTCTGCCATTACTGCCCTGGTATACATGCAGAAGATCTGTCAGAACAGAGCCACAAATAATCGGCAGAACCAGAAAAATCAGGATCATTCCTGCCAGACTTAATATTTTCATATGAACACTCACTTATTCCGTACTATCTTACATATTTTTCTCAAACTCTGATATAACCGTCAGCACAAACAGTTATTTTAACATGTTATATAGAACTTGTAAAACACTGCAGCAGCTGCAAACGAAAGCACTGATTCATTTATACATAGTACAGCTGCCCCAGTACCCTGACCAGGTCACCCTTCAAAAAATGTCCCTTTAGCAGTGCCGCCATTCTCTTCGGCTTGGCATAGCCGGGTATACGGAGAAATTCTTCAAGTATCTCCCGCTTTTCTGCAGGCATTATACTGCCGAATCGCTCATACAGCAAGCCAGCCTCCGCAAAGTTCTGCTGCAGCTGTTTCCTGGTGTTTTTATCCCGCAGCTTGCCGACCCGGTATGAAAAACTCCGTACATTAACAGCGCTGACCACATTATCCCCATGCTGACAATAATACATCAGCTTCTCTGGAAGATGGACGATCTCTCCGAGCGCACTGACATACTGTGCCGCCCACCAGTCATGCATCAGAATCCGTCTGTCATAATCTCCCATCAGTCGGTATGCGGCACGGTTCATCATTGTCGTACAGCCCGTAATATAATTCTGCACAAGCAGATGGCTGAAGTCCGTATGATATCCATAGACCTGCAGCTGTTTCTCCTTCACCGGCAACGGATGCAGCGCGGCATCAGATACGATATAATCCGAAAATACAAGGATGGGACAGTCCTGCCCCCGGAGGCTTTCTCTTTCCCGCATGAACTCCAGCGTTCTGCTGACCTTGTCCTTCTTCCAGAAGTCATCCTGATCACAGAACATGATGTATTCCGCTTCCGCATGCTTCACCAGTTCCATAAAATTCGGCGCGGGCCCTCCGCAGTGCACCGCATCGCGAATCACATGAATAATCTCCGGGTACCTCTGTTCGTAATCTGCAAGGAGACGATCTGTACCGTCGGAAGAACCGTCATCCCGGACAAGAATCCGGATCTGCTTCTCTGTCTGTGCCAGAAGCGAGTTCAGCTGTCTGGCCAGATATTTCACTCCATTATAGGCTGCTACCAGAATATCTACCATGTCATTTCATTCCTATCTGTTCTTCCTGTCTGTTCCATACATCAGATTTTTTGGAACAGTCCTGTCACGTCACCAGATGAAAAAAACGGTCATATGCAAAAAGGAACAACTGCAAAAACAGTTTTCTCCTGACAGAATCTGATGTTTTATGCAGCTGTTCCTTTATATTTTACAGGTTACAAGACATTGCTTATTCTGGCCTGTCAATGTACATCTTTGATCTCCCCGATCTCTGCAAGAAAGCGGTGAAGCGCATCCTTCCAGTCCGGAAGAGGACGAAATCCATTTTCTGCCAGCTTGGATTTGTCCAGACGGCTGTTGAAAGGACGGGCGGCCTTTGAAAGCCCGTACTCTGCTGTCGTCACCGGGGTTACTTTCGTATCCATACCTGCCTGCCGGTAGATCTCCCTCGTAAAGTCATACCAGGAAATATATCCGCCTTCATTCGTGGCGTGATAGTAACCGTATTTCTCTGTTTCAATCATATCCACCAGAAGTCTGGCAAGATCCAGCGTATAAGTCGGCGTTCCGATCTGATCGTTCACCACCCGGACCTCCGGATGTGTCTTCCCAACCTGCAGCATGGTCCGGATGAAGTTGTGCCCATTCAGTCCAAACACCCATGCAATGCGGACGATAAAATATTTATCCAGATTTTCGGCAACTGCCAGCTCACCACCCAGCTTTGACTTCCCGTAAACATTCAGCGGTGCATAGTCCCTGCAGTCCGGTTTCCAGGGCTCTGTACCCTGCCCGTCAAACACATAGTCCGTGCTGATATAGACCATCTTGGCATTCAGCTTCCTGGCGGCCCGGGCTATATTGGCTGTGCCATCAACATTGATCGCCATGACCTTTGGCTGGTTTCCTTCATCTTCTGCCGCATCCACTGCTGTCCAGGCGGCGCAGTGTATAATCACGTCCGGTGCTGCTTCAGAAAGCACACGGTCTGTCGCTTCCGCATCTGTGATATCCAGGGAAACATAGGGCATGCCAGTAACAGCAGAACCATCCTGGATACCGCTGTAAGCCTCTGCGAGATCAGATCCGATGCCCTCCAGACCTCTTGCCGCAAGCTCATTCATAACATCATGACCAAGCTGGCCTGCAACTCCCGTTACAAAAACTTTCATGACCCGATGACCTCTTTCTTTCCGTACATTTCCTTGTAATAATTCTGGTAGTCGCCGCGAATAATGTTCTCCCACCATTCCTTATTGTCAAGATACCACTGGATCGTCTTCTTGATACCGTCCTTGAACATGGTCTCCGGCAGCCATCCGAGTTCATTGTGAATCTTGGTCGGATCAATCGCATATCTGCGGTCATGTCCCTTACGGTCGGTCACATGCTCAATCAGGGAATAGGGCTTGCCAAGATAATCCAGAATCAGCTTCACAATATCAATATTGCGCATCTCGTTATGACCGCCGATATTATAAATTTCTCCGACAGTTCCCTTGCGCATTATGAGATCGATTGCCTTGCAGTGATCTTCGACGTAGAGCCAGTCACGCACATTCAGACCTTCTCCGTAGACCGGAAGCTTTTTGTCTGCAAGTGCATTCGCGATCATCAGCGGAATCAGTTTTTCCGGGAACTGGTACGGCCCGTAATTGTTTGAACAGCGGCTGATGCTGACCGGAAGGCCGTAGGTCCTGTGATACGCCTGTACCAGCAGGTCCGCAGACGCCTTGGATGTGCTGTATGGGCTGGAGGTATGAATCGGAGTATCCTCATGGAACAGAAGGTCCGGACGGTCCAGGGGGAGATCTCCGTACACCTCATCTGTAGAAACCTGATGATATCTTGTGATACCGTATTTGCGGCAGGCATCCATCAGAACAGAAGTGCCGATGATATTTGTCTCAAGGAAAATTGTCGGATTCTCAATGGAACGGTCTACATGAGATTCCGCCGCAAAATTGACAACTATGTCCGGTTTTTCCTCTTCGAACAGCTTATAGATACCATCTCTGTCACAGATATCCAGCTTGACAAAACGGAAAGCCGGGTTGTGCAGAACCGGCTCCAGTGTGGACAGGTTTCCTGCATAGGTGAGCTTGTCCACGCAGATGATCCTGTCCTCCGGATGCTGCTTCAGTTCATAAAAAACAAAATTACTGCCGATAAACCCGGCACCGCCGGTCACAATAATATTCATGGAATTCTCCTTATCCTTCATGCCTGCCCGTCAATCGGGGCACAGCATTTCCTCTTGCTCAGTCGTTGTGCAGAATATCTACGTATTTATGATTCAGAACGTCCATCAGGTACTGTCCGTACTGGTTTTTCTTCAGATCCTCGTACTCCTTCAGAACCTGTTCCCTTGTAATCCATCCATTCAGATAGGCGATCTCTTCCAGGCAGGCGATCTTGCGATGCTGATGCTGCTCGGTGATTTTTACAAAATTTGTAGCATCCACCAGGCTCTCATGTGTACCCGTATCCAGCCATGTGAATCCCTGTCCCAGCAGCTCCACATTCAATTCACCGTTTTGCAGATAGATTTTATTCAGATCTGTGATCTCCAGCTCACCTCTGGCCGAGGGCTTCAGGTGCTTTGCATATTCCACGACACGGTTGTCATAGAAGTAAAGACCTGTCACACAGTAATTGCTCTTCGGTCTGGCCGGCTTTTCCTCAATAGAAATTGCCCTTCCAGTGCTGTCAAACTCCACAATACCAAACCGCTCAGGGTCATCTACATAGTAACCGAAAACTGTAGCACCTTTTCCCGTCTCGGCATTTTTTACTGCAGCGCGAAGCCGCTTCGTCAGTCCATGTCCGGCAAAAATATTGTCACCGAGAATCATTGCCACCGGATCATTGCCGATAAACTCCTCACCGATGACAAAGGCCTGCGCCAGGCCGTCCGGTGACGGCTGAACCTTGTACTGCAGAGAAATACCAAACTGATTTCCATCCCCGAGAAGCTCCTTAAAGCGGGGTGTATCCGCCGGAGTGGAAATAATCAGGATATCACGTATTCCCGCATTCATCAGTACAGAAAGCGGATAATAGATCATTGGCTTGTCATAAATCGGCAACAGCTGCTTTGATGTCACCTTTGTCAGCGGATATAATCTGGTTCCGGATCCGCCTGCTAAAACTATGCCCTTCATACTTATACCTTTTACTTCCTTTCTGTTTGCATTTTCAACTGCTCTGTAATTGCCCTCTCCATCGTTCTGTTGAAGGCTTCCGGTGTAAAATTATCACGGTAAAGCTGCACAGCCCTGCGATGGGCTTCCGGATCTTTCGCCACAGTACAAAGGCTGTCACACAGAAGATTCATCTCGTGCCCGGACAGTGAAAGAAGATTATCCGGTATATTTACACCGATACCATAACGGGACACAAAATCCCAGAGATCACCCTTGATGCTGTTGATCAGAGGAATCCCATCCGAAAGATATTCGATGGACTTCATGGAAAGTCCAACATGCACATCTGTTCTCATGACATTGAGGCCAAGGCAGCAGCGGGATAAAATCTCCGCCTTTCTGTCCTCCTCATAGATTGCGCCATGATACACAGTCTGTATTCCCTTCGCCATGAGAGCTGCAACAAATCTCTCCCGCTGTTCTCCCTCGCCGATAATATCCACAATAAGGTGAACCCTGCGGTTCAGGGCTTCCAGAAGACAGACAATCCTTGGTATATCAATAATATGATTGATTGCCCCGATATAGGCAATCCGGAACTCCCGTCCCTGCATGTTCACACAGGCGTGAACGTCAGGAACATTATTTCTGGTATATTTGCACCAGTAAAGAGTATAAGTCCTGTTCTTCGGCAGATCAAGCTGATTACGATAAAATCCACATTCCGTGAAAACGATATCAGCACAGCCAATATGCTGATCCCGCAGGTTTTTCCACATCTGCAGCGGCGGAAGCCAGCTCACAGCCTTCAGCGGAAGGGACTCCGGCCACAGATCAATCAGGTCAAAGATCACTCTGGCACCCTGTTCCTTATGAATCCGTTCTGCCTCCTCTGCAAATGTATTGGCCGGAAGCATGATATACAGCAGGTCAAAATCACCAGAAGCCAGGTAAGCTCCGGCATCCCGCGCAAACTGATGAATCGACCGCATTCTTCCCAGTGACAGATTGCGGGTGTATGGTTTCATATGAATATATACGTGGTCTTTTTCCTCTCTATTTACTGTGCACTTCCTGTGATGATCGAAATCCGAAAACACACGGACTACAGTATATCCCTTTTTCTGAAAGAACAGGGCTACCGCCTCTGCCCTCTCTTCAAAGGTTGAAGAATGCGTTACGATTGCAGCTCTCATAAAACACTTCCAAATTCGCAGAACACCAACATTCCCCTGCAAAGATAGGGAGACATTCAGTCGGAATGGTTCCGGTCCTGTTCTTCATTTTTTCTGGTGATTTCATTCATTTTCTGCTGGGATTCTCTGTCAAAGCCCTCTGTACTCTCAGGGCGGAATACGATTCGCGCCGTCAGAAGCACCAGCTGAATATCCATCAGAATAGACTGATTCTCAATATACATCAGATCAAGCAGCAGTTTGTCATGTGCAGAGGTGTTGTATTTTCCAAACACCTGTGCATAGCCGGTAAGCCCGCCCTTGACAGAAAGGCGGTAGCGAAATTCAGGTATCTCCTTCACATATTCCTTTACGTGCTCTACACGCTCCGGGCGCGGTCCGACAAAGCTCATATCTCCCTTCAGAATATTGAAAAACTGGGGAAGCTCATCAAGATGAAGCTTTCGTATGACATTCCCCGTCTTTGTGATTCTCGGATCCCTGTCTGTCGTCGGAAGGACGCCATATTTATCCGCATCAGGAACCATACTGCGGAATTTCAGAATCTCAAAGACTCTGGCATCCTTTGTATATCGCTTCTGCCGGAAAAAAACAGGCCCATGGTCCTCCACCTTGATACAGATTGCGATCACCAGCATGATGGGGGATGTGAGAATAATAAAGAAAAGAGAAAATATGATGTCCAGGGCACGCTTAATCCCCTGGTATTTTTTGTTGTTGTAATTGTATTCGTATTTCATCAGCGGCGTATCAAGCAGATGCTTTGGCTCACACCCAAGACCGAATACATCCAGCAGCTCAGGTGTGTAATAAAAATTTTTCTTCCACTCAATACACATCTCACTGACAGCTGCCCTGGTCTCAAAAGAAACCCCATACATAATCACCGTACAGCATTCCTGCAGATGCCGGCACAGTTCTTCATCCTCAATCCCCTCTTTGTCCGTATAAACAATGTGAAATAAGTGATTATACTTTTTCAACAGCCGGTGCTCAAAGGAATTTACCTGCTCCAGACTTTTTTCTTTGCCAAACAGGATCAGCGTTGTCTGGGGAGAAACATGCCTGACGAAAAATCTCTTTGTGAAAACAACAATATATACGGTTCCGATTAACTGAAGAACAACGATTCCTGCTCCCGGAAGAATGCTCACAATCTGATTATAGATCAGACAGCATTCTACATATAATATAAAATCTGTAATGGCAAAGGACAGAAACTGTGAAAAGACGATTTCACCGATATTTGTTGATGCAATGCGAAAAGCCTTGTAGACATTACAGAGCAGATTATAACCAATGTAGAAAACCAGAACACTGCCGATCAGTCCGGGAATCTTATAGGTATCAAAAGCATAATCGTTATAAAAAAATGCCCACACAAACGCAAACAGACCAACGTTCCAGAGTCGGAGCACCAGCCTCGCGGAATGGGTTACTCTTTTATCTTCCATCTTGTTCTCGTTGCCTTTCATACGAAGCAGAAAATGCTGCACAAATCTGAAACGCTCAGAAAGCTTGCCAGGCACCTTCCGATTTCTGGCAGAGTCCTGCCGGTGGAACACGACAATTTAGATGATTTTAGCATAGGCAGGAATCAATGTAAAGATTTCGCATATCTAACCCTTTCTCATTCCTGTGGGCTGACAATTTTGTGGACCTTGCCCCGGATTCTCTGCAGTGCATTATCAATAGATTTTGGACTGCGCCGCATCCGCCGTGCAATTTCCTGGTAGTCCATGCCCTGAAGATAATACTCCAGAACCTCTCTTTCCATATGACTGAGGCTCTGGTCAATTTCCTTTCGCAGTGCCTTTGTATTTTCAAAATCAATTAGTATACTTTCGGGACTGTCTGCAGCACCAAGCTCGGCCTCCTTCTGATTCTCCTGCAAGGCACTGATGGAAATCGAGCTGTTCAAAGGTCTGTGCTTCTGGCGTCCGGCCTTTAATACTGCCGAGTACATCTGCCTTGAAATCAGCACACCGGCATAGGTCCTGAAAGACGCCTTCCCGTCCGGCTGATAATTCCGGATCGCCTTAAAAAGCCCCAGCATTCCCTCCTGAAGCAGGTCCTCCTGATCTCCTCCCGCAAGATACAGCTCCCTCGCCTGCATCAAAACAGCCTTCTTATATTTTTCAAGGAGGTAATCCTCAATTCCGGTTTCACCACCGCGAAGCCGGACGATCAGGTCCTCATCGGAAACATGGTCATATGAGATGGTCATCGGTTCTTCCTTGTTAGATACCATTAAACACCGCGTCTCTGTCTGACGACTTCATACGCCAGAACACCCGCAGCTACAGATGCATTCAGGGAATCAATGTCTCCCTTCATCGGGATGGAAGCTGTATAATCACATTTTTCCCGGACAAGACGGCTTACCCCCTCACCTTCATTTCCGATCACAATCCCAATCGGCCCGGTCAGATCCAGATCATACATAGGTGTACCACCCATGTCGGCGCAGACAAACCACATTCCCTTTTCCTTCAGCGCATCAATTTCCGCAGCGAGATTTGTCACCTTTGCCACAGGCGTATAGTTGATTGCACCGGCTGAGGCTTTTGCAACCGTAGCGGTCAGCCCGACAGCTCTGTGCTTTGTAATGATCACCCCGTGGGCCCCGGCCAGATTGGCAGTACGTATAATTGCGCCAAGATTATGAGGGTCCTCTATGCCGTCCAGCAGAAAGAGAAACGGTTTTTCGCCCTTGTCCTTCGCGATCTTCAGAATATCTGAGACCTCTGCATAAGGATAAGAGGCAACAACAGCAATCACGCCCTGATGGCTTCCCGTTTCTGACATCAGGTTCAGCTTTTCCTTGGGCACATAACTGATAATCGTACCTGCTTTTCTGGCTTCCCTGGCGATAGTCATAATCATACCGTCATGGAGATTCTCCTGCAGATATACCTTGTCCACACTTCTGCCTGAACGGAAGGCTTCCAGCACAGCGTTTTTTCCTTCCAGCCGATTCGGGTTCTCTTCTGTTTCCTCTGCGTCCTGCCTCTTCAGATCCCTGTAACCGTTCTTTCTGGTTCTGGCAGAGCCGTGATTTCTATCT
>JAJGAH010000059.1 GCA_020844525.1 Eubacterium sp. | reverse complement strand
CCTCCATATTTTGGGAAGTGATCAGGTCCTGTGCCTGCTGACTCCATCCATAATGAGAATAGACAGCCTCGTTGTCCATCGCAAAATATACAAAATAAGGCCTTGCACTTCGTACCGGACCGATCTTGCCAATGTTGTCCGGATTCTGGAATACGGCCATCAGCCTGGTAATACTCCCTTCGACCTGAATCTCATACAGCAGATCGGCCTGATTAATACCCGACTGAGGAACCGCTGGCTGCAGATTATTGATCATAATGGCGATCGGCCTGCGTGATCCGGCAGTAATATCGACAGGTTCTCCAGTCAGATAACTGTACATCTGACCATCAGGAAGCGCATCTGATGTCACAGCAGGTGTTGCTTCCGGTGTAGCGGTTGGAGTGACAGTTGGGGTCTCTGTCGGTGTACTCTCCGGTGCGGGTGTTGTCGTCACCAGCGCCACAGAGGAATCTTCTGCCTTTTTCACCCCACATCCTGCCATCTGACATGCCCCAATTGCCGCACATAGCACAAGTATTACATAGTTCTTTTTCACGCTGTACCTCCCCCAATCCCTGCAGCAATGCAGTTGTTATAATAATATTATCAGTCCACTCTCATAAACGTTCCTGTGTCCGCATGCAGGCACCTTTCGACAGTTATATATGTCTGCATTTCAAAGGACCTGCATAGTAATGTATTATAATCCATCCGCACACATCTGGCAAGTTGTTCAAATTTCGACCGATATGCAGGCATTTTATTATCTATTTTGACCACCCATTACTGCCTTACTGTGGAACTGTCTGCTGACCATCCCTTACTGTAGCCCCGCCCGCAACAGAAACAGCTTCCAGCAGTATAGCATGAAAAAAGCACAGAACGCTGCTTTGCTTTCTGTGCTATACCAGATAATTCTTGTGCCATACCGGATTTTTCTTTCAGGCCTCTTTCTTTTCATTTTCCAGGATTGATGTGCAATGTGGACACCGCGTTGCTCCAATGGGAATTTCCGACTTGCAGTAAGGACAGATTTTTGTTGTGGGTTCTTCCTCTTCTTTTGTTTTCCCTGTCAGCCTGTCAGCGCCTTCATGCATCTTATTC
This sequence comes from Eubacterium sp., assembly GCA_020844525.1. Lineage (GTDB taxonomy): Bacteria > Bacillota > Clostridia > Lachnospirales > Lachnospiraceae > Bilifractor. Next base: position 8,686 of record JAJGAH010000059.1, on the reverse strand, counting down.
ATCGCCTTGATGACACAGAACAGCACAAGTGCGATCAGAAGAAAGTTGATCACGGCAGCAATAAAGGTACCAAGCCCAAGCACCGGTGCGTTTTTCCCGCTTCCCAGTGTTATATTCCACTGATCAAAGCTGATGCCTCCGGTAATCACAGAGATCAGCGGCATGATAACATTGTCCACCAGCGCAGTGACAATCGCTGTGAAGGCACTGCCGATGATAATACCTACAGCCATATCCATGACATTGCCGCGGGAAATAAATTCCTTGAATTCCTTAATAAACCCTTTCATCTATATGTCCTCCTGCCCTCCATTTTATTAAGCTCTGATGCAGTCTGATTCCGGTCTGTCTGGCTTAACTGTTATTATAAGCAATTCATGATCAGGAAACAACGTAAATACAAAAATTCTTTGAAAGAGAAAAACACTCCAATTCTTTGAAAGAGAAAAACACTCCCGGCAGAAAAAGTTTTCCTGCCAGGAGTGTCAATTAAATTAATTACCGTATAGCAGCGCCTGCACTTTTCAGTGCCGGAACTGAACGCATTAAAGCTGCGGGCCGGCAGATACAAGCGCTTTGCCTGCTGCATTTCCCTCATACTTTGCAAAATTCTTGATAAATCTTGCTGCGAGGTCCTTTGCCTTCTCATCCCATTCAGAAGCAGAAGCATAGGTATCGCGCGGATCAAGAATTGCAGGATCAACACCCGGAAGTTCTGTCGGAACCTCGAAATCAAAGTACGGGATCTTCTTTGTCGGTGCCTTCAGAACATCACCATTCAGAATAGCATCAATGATTCCACGGGTATCCTTGATGGAGATACGCTTGCCGGTTCCGTTCCATCCGGTATTGACAAGATATGCCTTTGCTCCACTCTGCTCCATTCTCTTTACCAGCTCTTCCGCATACTTTGTCGGATGCAGCTCAAGGAATGCCTGTCCGAAGCATGCAGAGAAGGTCGGTGTCGGCTCAGTAATACCGCGCTCGGTTCCTGCAAGCTTTGCTGTAAATCCGGAAAGGAAGTAGTACTTTGTCTGTTCCGGTGTCAGAATGGATACTGGAGGAAGAACACCAAAGGCATCAGCGGAAAGGAAGATGACATTCTTCGCAGCCGGGCCATGAGAAATCGGCTTTACAATCTTCTCAATGTGGTCAATCGGATAGGATACACGGGTATTCTCTGTAACGCTCTTATCTGTGAAATCAATCTTGCCGTTCTTGTCAACAGTTACATTCTCAAGAAGAGCATCTCTGCGGATTGCATTGTAGATATCCGGCTCAGAATCCTTGTCCAGATTGATAACCTTTGCGTAGCATCCACCCTCGTAGTTGAATACGCCGTTATCGTCCCAGCCGTGCTCGTCATCACCGATCAGAAGACGCTTCGGATCTGTGGAAAGTGTGGTCTTTCCTGTTCCTGAAAGTCCGAAGAATACAGCAGTGTTTTTGCCCTCAAGATCGGTATTTGCAGAGCAGTGCATGGAAGCAATACCCTTCAGCGGCATGAAGTAGTTCATCATGGAGAACATACCCTTCTTCATCTCACCGCCATACCAGGTGTTCACGATAACCTGCTCCTTGGATGTTACGTTGAACATAACAGCGGTCTCGGAATTGAGACCAAGCTCTTTATAGTTCTCTACCTTTGCCTTGGAAGCATTGTAAACTACAAAATCAGGCTCGAAGGAAGCCTCTTCCTCAGCGGTTGGCTTGATAAACATATTTCTTACGAAATGTGCCTGCCACGCAACCTCCATGATGAAGCGGACTGCCATTCTGGTATCCTTGTTCGCACCACAGAAGCCATCTACTACATACAGCTTCTTGTTGGAAAGCTCCTTCTTTGCGATCTCCTTTACAGCCTTCCAGGCCTCCTGGGTAGCCGGATGGTTATCATTCTTGTACCCATCCGTTGTCCACCATACAGTGTCCTTGGAATTCTCATCCATAACGATGAATTTATCCTTGGGAGAACGTCCGGTATAAATACCTGTCATAACGTTAACTGCGCCAAGCTCAGTAACCTGGCCTTTATCATATCCTGTAAGCTCAGGTTTTGTCTCCTCTTCAAACAGTTTCTCATAAGAAGGGTTGTATACGATTTCTGTGGTTCCTGTAATGCCGTACTTTGTTAAGTCTACGTTTGCCATTAAATTACTTCCTCCTTTTGCAGAAATACATATGGGATATCTGTGATCAGTATGTGTCGCTCTCTGCCGCTATGGCAAAGGGCTTTATCCCTGCACTTTTACCGGATATATTTTACATGATTCACGAGATAATGTCACCAGAATTCAGCAAAACTGTGGATTTCGACAATTTTTTATCAAATGAACCCGAAAAAATACAATAATTGACAACAAAACCCTGTCATGACTGGATTTCCGTTCCGGGTACCTCCTGCCCACGCAGAATAATCTTAGGACCGCCAGTGTGTTCCACATACTCCTTTGTCACGATTACCTCACCGATATTGTCATCCCGGGGAATTTCATACATGATATCCAGCATAAAGTCTTCAATGATTGCACGCAATGCCCTAGCCCCAGTGTCCTTTTCCAGTGCTTTTTTCGCAATGGCGTGAAGCGCGCCGTCATCAAACACCAGCTTCACCTCATCCAGTGCAAGCAGCTTCTGATACTGCTTCAGAATCGCATTCCTGGGCTCCTTGAGAATTTTGACCAGCATATCCTCCGTAAGGCTTTCCAGAGAAAATACAATCGGAAGTCTGCCGATAAACTCAGGTATCATTCCAAAAGCGCGAAGATCTTCATTTGTTACCTTCTGCAGAATATCAGGGTCCTCATCATACCTGTCCTTTAATTCTGCCTGAAAGCCCATCGAAGAGGTTCTGTTGAGACGCTCACGGATTACGTTCTCAAGGTCCGGGAATGCCCCTCCGCAGATAAAGAGAATATTTCTTGTGTCTACCGTTTCCAGCGGGGCCATTGCATTCTTGCTGGTTGCGCCCACCGGCACCTCTACCTCGCTCCCCTCCAGGAGCTTCAAAAGCCCCTGCTGGACTGCCTCACCGCTGACATCTCTCTGACTTGTATTTTTCTTCTTGGCAATCTTGTCAATCTCGTCGATGAAAATAATACCATGCTGTGCACGCTCTACATCATTGTCGGCAGCAGCAAGAAGCTTGGAAACCACGCTTTCGATATCGTCGCCGATATAACCCGCCTCTGTAAGGCTTGTTGCATCTGTGATCGCCAGCGGAACATCCAGCAGCTTCGCGAGCGTCTGGACCAGGTAAGTTTTTCCGGATCCGGTCGGACCGATCATCAGCATATTGGATTTTTCAATTTCCGTGCCATCCTGCATCTGTTCCGGTGTCTGAAGGATTCTCTTGTAATGATTGTAAACAGCCACGGACATCACCTTCTTGGCATGCTCCTGACCAATGACATACTCATCCAGCTTCTCCTTTATGACATGGGGTTTTGGTACATCCTTAAGCGTCAGCTTCTTTGCCTGCTTTTCATGCTTTTCCTTTTTCTTATGGTCCTGTGCAGGCATTCCAAATCCCAGACCCGACAGGTCGATCATCCCGATGTTGGGCGGAAGCCTGCTGATCATCTCGTTCATATTGGTATTCTGCATGGCTTCAAAGCCCTTTTGCATACAGTCTGTACAGATATACATTCCACCGGGAATCTCAATCTGCTTTCCCGTCTTGCTCTCAGGCCGGTGGCACATCATGCAGTAATGCTCATGGTCCGGATGGTCCGCGTCCCCCGGATTCTGATTCACGTTTTCTGACCCGGATTCCTCCTGATTCTGTTCTGCAGAATCTTCTACCTCACGGAAGTCTCCATCAATAATATCCTTGTCTTTATCTGCTGCCATTCCTATTCTCCCTGTTCTCCCCTGGTCTTTTTCAGTTTCCGAAAATCTGTCCGAATATATCCTGACTGTCATTGCCATTCTGAAAATTCTGACCTGAATTCCCGGACTGTCCATTACTTCCGTCCTGTTCCGTATTCCCTTCACTGGAATTGCTGATGCTGCTGATCGCATCGCTGGTTCCCAGCGTGACCTGCAGCGTATGCTCCTTATAGCTCTTTCCACTCAGCCGCTGAATCACGATCGGAACCTTCTCACCGGAAGCGTAATACTGCAGACGGTTTTCGAGCCTGGCATAACTTGTTACTGCCTTCCCGTCAAATTTCGTGATGACATCACCCTTCTGCATGCCCGCCTGATCCGCTGGCCCTCCGGAAACAACAGATTTGACACAGATCCCCTCTGGCATATGATAAATCTGCGAATATTCACTGGTCACATCCGCACAGGTGATGCCAAGGTAACCTCTCTGATCATCACTGAGCGCTTTTCTGGTCGTCTCGTTCATCAGATTCTCAAGAATCGGTTCAGCCTTAGCCATTGGAATTGCAAAGCCTACATTATCAACTGAAGCTCCGGATCCTGACCCGCTTCTCTTTGCTTCATTGATCCCCACCAGTTCACCCTTCATATTCAGCAATGCGCCGCCTGAATTTCCGGAATTGATTGCCGCATCCGTCTGGATCAGCCCGTCTGATGTAAAGCTGTTTGTCCCGTCAGAAAGCTCCAGCGTCCGGTTTAAGGCACTGATATATCCGCTTGTGACAGACTGTCCATAACCAAGGGCATTGCCGATTGCAACAACCTGCTGTCCAAGCACCAGATTGTCTGAGTTTCCTACAGTTGCTACCTTAATCTGACCAAGCGTATCCGAAGAAATATCCGAGAGCCTGACAGCAACAACAGCAAGGTCATGCTCCTCGTCGGTTCCCTTGATCTGTGCTGAAATGACAGATTCATCTGCAAATCCGACTGAAACCTGCGTCGCACCCTCCACGACGTGATTATTAGTCGCGATCATCAGCTCTGTATCGTTTTCACCGATGATCACACCTGTGCCTGCCCCCTGTACCTGATATTTCTGAGTGCCGCCGAAAAAGCTCTGCATTTCCTCTACAGACATCGTTGAAATCGTGACAAGAGACGGCATCGCCGCTGCCGCGACACCCGCTACAGACATTTCCTGATTCTGCCCCGTCGTATCAATCTTTGATGTCTTGTTCCCGTCACCGGAGGAAGAAAATACACTGTCTGTTCCTTCTGCCTCAGAGGAACTGCCCTCTGCACCGGATGCGTCCTCAGAATTACTTCCGGTTACAGGATGCAGTCTGTTTGCCACGAAATTCACCCCGTATGTTGTCAGACCGGCAATAAGTCCGAACACAACGGCCATCGCAACAATGCCCGCCCAGCGCTTTCCGCTCTGGTGCTGATTTCTGACATGATGGTCCTGCTCCATGTTCTTTCTTCCCTTGCGGTTCCGACCACTCCCGTCATACCGGTATTGTCCATGACCACCCCAGGGATCTTGCGTGTTCTCCCGGGAAGCATGGGCATCCGTACCTGTGCCGGTATATCCGCGGCTCCCGCTGCCGGATGCAGAAGGATCCCCCTGTGCGTCAGTCTGTCTCCCGGCATCGCCGGTATCTGTCTGACCCTCATCATCACTATATCTCCAGTAATTGCCGTCACTTCCCCCGGACCATGGATTATTCTCCGGATTTCCATTTTGCCGGTCCGTCCCACCCTTTTGCAGTTTAGGATTCACCCAGCTATAGGTTGTATTCTCCTGCTTCTCATTCTGAGGATCACGCTCCTCAGCCGGAGATGGACCAGAACTCTTCTGCTCCTCTTCCGACGCAGGATCAGAATTTCTGTTTTCTATTGAATCGCTCATCTCTGACTCCTCTAATCTGATGTCTGACGCATAAAACAATATTAAGGTAAAAAGGTAAGTGTGACAATTTTATTATCTGCAATCTTTTGCCCCCAATATCATCAAAAGCGCACTCTACAGTATCCAGTTATCCGACACAGCACCCAGACCGGCTTTCATGTTCCGGATACTAAAAATACGGTGGTAAAACCCTTTCCCGGGCTGCTCTGGCCGGATAGGAAGCATATGGCGCTGATACAGCCACTTTCCCTTATAAGCGTATCTTACATGCTGTTTGTGTTAAAAATGTGAAAAAAGCTGCATGATGATCTCATGCCCTGTTTTTGCACAGGATCATCATGCAGCCAGAAATATAATGGTCTGTCATTGGAATAAAAGCTGCTGCTATCAGTCAGATGTATCACTCACAGATGAACTGGACGCGGCCGTAGCCTTTTCCTTGAGATGTACCGGAATCTGCACTGCGTCATCAAGTGTTACCCCTGTCGGAAGACTGAAGGAAACATCCACGGTATAATCACCTGTTCCCTTGCCCTTCAGATCGATGTATGCCTTGATGTCAGAAGTCTTCAGATTGTCGATAACAGAACCGGCGCCATTGAGTCTCACTGAAATGTTTGTCTGATCATAGGAAATCGTCAGATTGGACGCGAGATTATTTGTGGCAATGTTATCCACATCAATCTTGAATTCCTTGGTCTCGTCGGAAAGAATCGTGATGGTTACCGTCACGGTGCCTGCTGTACTGGATGACAGCCGCAGTCCATCCGGCAGAACATCACCAAGTTCCACCTCTGCAGTAACGTCCGAGGAGGCGTCAGATACAGAGACATATCCCTCCGGTATGGTTATGACATTTCCATTGTCCGCCAGATTCTGCAGTGCCTCATCGGTTCCCACAACTGTAATGGTTTCCGGTGTAGTGCTGACTCCTGAAACATTATATCCTTCTGCAGGCTCACCCGAATATTCCACCTTCAGGCCAACGCCGGACTGCTTCTTCCACAGGTCCACATAGACCGACACATCCGGTACACCTCCGTCAAATACCAGGTCATCCTGAATGGTTTCCTGCGACAATGCCGTTCCGGTCTTGTCCATGATCTCCAGCTCTGCCTTCCGGTTGCCATCCTGTGTCATACCGGTGACATCGATCTTTGCCACAACGGTATCAATCTCATTGATGATCGACTCAGGCCCGTTAATGACAATCTTCTCCGGATTCGGTGTCGTTGTGCCAACCTCATAGCTTGATCCGGGAACAGAGCTCCCGACATCTACACTTACCGCGAACTCCTTGCTTGCCACATCTTCAATGGTAATCGGGATCGTTGTCCTGGACAGCGTCACATCTGTACTGGAGATTCCAGGTACTGTAACGGTCAGGGGCACCATGACCGGATCTCTGTTCAGGTCCACGATCTGCGTCAGGTCCGCAGTCACCGTAATCTTATCCGCCGTAATATTCTTCAGCACAGACCGATTGCCCTTCACATATACATTGACGGTCTTATACTGGTCTTCAATCATATAAATCTGTTTTCCGTTTGATATATATGACTCATTTGTCACTGTAATGTGAACGGAATATGAGGCCGTCTCTACCGGATCATTTGTATCTACAACCGCGTACCAGATGATTACAGCGATCAGAAGCGCGAGCAGCTTATAACCAATATTGGAACGCAGGCTATTTAATATTCTTCGTGCCACGGATTCTGCGTCCCCCTTTCAAAACATGAATCCTGTCATCATAGAGCACCTGGACCTCCTGCAGGACTTCCCGCAGCTCACTTGGAGATACGGCGGTATGCAGCCGTCCGTGCATTGCATAGGATACGCTTCCAGTCTCCTCGGAAACAATGATGGTCAGGGAGTCAGTAATCTCACTGATTCCCACACCCGCACGGTGTCTTGTTCCGAGCTTCTTGCTCAGCTCCATATTATCTGAAAGCGGCAGGTAACAGGTTGCTGCGGCAATACGGTCATTCTGTATAATGACTGCTCCGTCATGCAGTGGTGTGTTATGCTCGAAAATATTGATCAGCAGCTGACCGGAAACAATCGCGTCCAGACGTATACCGGTATTGATATATTCATCGAGAAGCGTTTCCTTCTCTATCACGATCAGCGCACCGGTTTTTACATCACCCATCTCAAAGCTGGCCCTGACCAGCTCATTGATCGTATGATTGCTGTACCTTTTATTATCTTCCCCTGTTTTGGAAATTGAAAAAAAGGAGCGCAGCATATTGCTGTGTCCCATCTGTTCCAGAACCTTTCTCAGCTCCGGCTGGAAAATAATCACAATAGCAGTAATTGCCACTACACTCAGATTTCCAAGCAGCCATACAATGACCTCCATATGCAGGATATTTGCAATAATTACGAAGGCAACAATAAACAGAATACCCTTCAGAAGCATATAGGCTCTTGTATTCTTCATCCAGATGATCAGCCGGTAAATCAGAAAAGCCAGAAGCAAAATCTGGATGATGTCGATGACCTGAACCGTTTTGGGCGGTTTCAGCCATGACAGAATGTAGTACTGAAATCTGCTCAGAAAAGCATCCATACTGTTCTCCTTCATCTCTGACAGAATGCGCTGCCATGGCGGCTGGACTGCCATCTGGCAAAGCGCATCCTCTTTCTGCGGTCTGCAATTCTGATCCGCTCATGATTCTCTGTACCGGGCGGGATACGGTCACATCCATGCTGTAAAAGCATCACTTCCGGATAATCTTTGTCTCCCCAAGCGTATCATCCACCGGTTTCTTTCCGCGGTCTGCAGATACATCACCGGGATCAATCTGTACCGGGCTGGTATGAATCGGATTCATATTCGCCGTATTTGGGTGCGTCTGACTCGTGTTCAGGTTCTTGAGGGACTCCTCCAGCTTTGACTGCAGATTGATCCCATCAAATTTCTTCTCAAAAGCG
>JAJGAH010000058.1 GCA_020844525.1 Eubacterium sp. | reverse complement strand
TCGTATCAATGGTCGTTATCTATGCCGGCATCGGCATAGCCAGGGATACTGTAAAACCGCTTCTCGGCGAGCCGATGGACCCGGAGCTTGCGGAGAAAATCGAGAAGATTGTCGAGAGTGTGGATGGTGTCGCAGGTGCGCACGATCTGGTCATTCACAGCTACGGACCAAAGCGTTATATTGCGACCATTCATGTTGAGGTGTCCGTGCAGCGTACGCTGGAGGAAGGACATAATATTGCAGACAAAGCAGAAAAGCTGGTTCTCGATCAGCTGGGTGTGGCGCTGGTGGTTCACGTAGATCCTGTGGAACTGAACGACAGTCGTGTCCTGAAAATACGCGCTGAGGTCACGCGGGTACTGCATATTCTGGATGAGGCACTGGCATTCCATGATTTTCGGGTGAACTTTGAGGGAGAGAAGGCTTTGATCTCCTTCGACCTTGTTGTTCCCTATTCCTATTCGGAAGAGCAAGAGCACCGGGTCGCCAGGCAGGTTGTCTCCCTTCTCCGGGAGATCAATCCCGACTATGAATGCACCATTGTCATTGATCGTGGCATTCTGGAGGAACTTTCACAGTCATAGATATGAAAAAATATGCAAAAAGTTCTTGCCTTTAACCCCGAAATATGGTAATATTTTTTGCGTGCTGTAGAGCATACAAATAGATGGCCCGGTGGTCAAGAGGTTAAGACATCGCCCTTTCACGGCGGTAACACGAGTTCAATTCTCGTCCGGGTCACTTCTTATGAATCGGGTAAGACATTTGCCGATGTGGCTCAATTGGCAGAGCAGCTGATTTGTAATCAGCAGGTTATCGGTTCGAGTCCGATCATCGGCTCTTTGGACCTTTAGCTCAGTTGGTTAGAGCAGTCGGCTCATAACCGATCGGTCCCGGGTTCGAGTCCCTGAAGGTCCATTTGAAGTCTGTTATACAGCTTCTTCTCTTACCTGATTATAAGAAAAGCATCATATATGGCCCGGTGGCTCAGCTGGTTAGAGCGCCGCCCTGTCACGGCGGAGGTCGTCGGTTCGATCCCGATCCGGGTCGCTTTTATACCTGTGTCAATACTGACACAGGTATGCTGTTATTTAAGCCGATTTTATCTTGTTCCTATGATTATATTCTGATTTTATAGTTTTGCACGGGCATCTGCCGGTGCTTTTTTTATCTCATCATCTCACAGTTTCAGGCAATCATGCAGAAAGGATTCGGAACAGCCGCATGCCGCATGTCATGGGCGGCGTGTCAGGCCTCCAGATAACGGATATGCATCAGAGAGAACGACATGAGCAAAGCCGGAAGGCTATGGGAAAACTGGGTGACCTCGCCGAGGGCGTGATCGGCGCTGAAGTCGAGAAACGCTTTGAGGCACCGGTACTTACAGGCGAGCCGGAAGCAGATGTATGGTACAGGATCCCCCTGGTGCGGGGCAGATCCGGTGACGGTTCAGAATATCACATCTATATAAAGAAGGGAAGGTCGCAAAACACCTGTGTGTTTTTATCCGGAGGCGGTGTTGCGTGGAATGCCTATACGGCAGCAAGACCGGTTACCGGCGGAAAGGTTGCGGCAGGCCTTCCGAATTATTACTGGAATAATCTGCGCCCGTTTACACAGATCATGAATATCAATACGGGTATTACAGAGATCGGGAATGTGCACAATCCCTTCAATGACTGGAATTTTATCGTAATCACATATGCCACCGGGGATTTCCATGTTGGCAATAACGACTTCCATTACATTGCAGAGGACGGTACAGAACAGGTACTGTATTTTCATGGGTATGCGAATTTCATTGAGGCCATGCGGACCGGCGTTTCTTTCTTTCCATCCCCGCAGAAGCTGCTTATTGCCGGTGACAGCGCAGGTGCTTTTGCTGTTCCCGCTGTCACAGCTAACATTCTGGAGGATTTTTATCCTGCATGTGATGACGTCACAGTCTTTTCCGACAGCGGTCAGCTGCTTTACAAAAACTGGAAACGCACAGCCAGAGAGGTCTGGAAAACCACACCGGCAATCTGGGAGTCCATTCTCTCAGACAATATCACAGTTGACTGGTACCGGAGTCTGCATGAGATCTGGGGAGACCGTATCCGCTATCTTTACGCGGGTTCTCCCAGAGATTATCTGCTCAGTGCATATCTGAATGATGTGCAGACGCACCAGTATGGAACGAATACAGAGGTGCAGGGAGAGTATTACCACCAGATGCAGCGGATGCTCCGCTCGCTTAAGGAGATCACGCCGAAATTCGGGATGTTTATTTATGACTTCCGCAACCTCCGTTGGTTTCTCGGCGGGACGGTACATACGGCTGTCCGGCATAAGCGCTTTTACTTTCAGACCAGATCTGGGAAAACGATGGCGCAATGGCTTGGCGATGCCGTGTACGGAAATGTTTATGACTGCAATATGGATCTGATGAAGGGAAGGGTGTAATTATGGCTGATATCGTCCGAAAGTTCGGAGAATTCGTGGACGCGCAGATTCCTGCCCATCCGGATGCAGCCAGGAGGCTGCTCCTTGCCGCATACTATGCGAAGCGGGTCCAGCTCCAGAAGTTCCCGTCAGGGGAACTCTGGCCGGCCAGAAATGATATGGCGGTCACATCCATGAATGCTGTGATTCACCCCCTTGCCCACCCGGAGCAAACCGGTTTGGTCAGTATTTTCACTCCCTGTGAGCTGCTGCAGACCTTTGGTATTTATCCGATGCTTGCGGAGGCCATGGCATGCTATATCACCGGAGCGGATGCAGAACGGGGATTTATTGATTTCGCATGTGAAGAAGGAATTCCGGAAACGTTCTGCTCTTATCATAAGGTCCTGCTGGGCGCGGTTCTTTCCAATGTGATACGCAAGCCCCGCTTTGTACTGAATACCTCGCTTGCCTGTGACGCAAACAATCTGACGTTCCGCACGGCGGCAGAGCACTACGGGATACCGCATTTTTATCTGGACGTTCCGTGGGAATGCTCAGAAGAGGCTGTTGCATATACGGCTGAACAGCTGCGTACATTTGCGTCCTTCCTTGAGGAAGACCAGGGGAAGCCTCTGAATATGCCTGAGTTACAGAGAAGAATAGCCATCGGTGGAAGAACGATGAAGAAGCTGGCCGCCTGTCAGGTATTAAAGAGAGACAAATACCTCTCTAACGATCTGACAGATGAACTATATGAGGTGTTTGCCAACCATGTCCTTCTGGGGACACCAGAGGTAGAACGATTCGCAGATCAGCTTCTCCAGGACCTCAGAGATGCGAAGCCATCCCGGGGTATACGGCTTCTGTGGATGCATACCATTCCTTTTTATCAGGAACCTCTTCGGGAACTGATGAATTTCAGCAATCGGTGCCAAATTGTGGCTTGCGACATGAATTTTGATGAATACTGCCAGGCGGATCCCGAAAAACCCTTTGAGAGCATGGCGCGGCGTCTTGTCTATGATTCCTTTAACGGCCCCTCAGAACGCAGAATCCGGAGAAGTCTCGCAATGTGCAGAAAGCTGCAGGTGGATGGCGTCGTGTACTTCTGCCATTGGGGATGCAAGCAGACAGCTGCCGCCTCCCAAAATGCCAAGGGGGTTTTGGAAGAGAACGGGTATCCCACTCTGATTCTGGATGGTGACGGATGTGACGCAGGCAATTCCAGCAATGGGCAGATCGCGACGAGGATGCAGGCGTTTATCGAGATGCTGGAGGACAGAAAGCAGGCACAGAAGCGTTGAGGCCAAAATAATGCCTGATGCATGATATAAATTATACATGCTATGATGTCAGGATCAAAAAGGTAAGCGTTTAAGAAATTGTCTTAAAATTCGAACATTTGCAGACATGCTAGAAGTACTTGGTGATGAAATTTTGCGTTGTTCAGAAAAAGTCAACTGTCTGAGCTGCAGAATGCAGCGAGTTTTGACTTTTTCTGAACGTCTTTAGCAAAATTGAAGAACCGTAGTACTTCTTGCTTGTCGAAACCGTGAGAATTTCAAGACAATTTCAATATCTCACATCTTTTGACGCTGACATCATGCTATGCCTGAAAGAAAAAGAACGGAAGGCCAACTGAAAATATGATTTATTATATGTGTAAATACACACCGCTGGAAGTCTTTGCGGGATTTGGCAGGGACACAGCCAGACTGGAGCGGATGACCGCCAATTCGGATACGGCAGACAGCCTGAGTCATCCGAACATATGCGGATACGGGAAGGGTATTCTTGAGGCCGCCGCGAACCCCGAGGTGCAGGAACTGGTGCTGGTCAGCTGCTGTGATGTTGTAAAAAGAATTTACGACATCCTGAAGCTTTCGGGAAATCAGTCGTTCCTGTTTTTACTGGACCTGCCGCACAAAAACGCAGAAGCAGAGGTAACATATCTGGAAAAACAGATTGAACGCCTGATTCATGCCTATGAGGCGTATAGCGGGATTCCATTTGATCTGGAGAAGACCCTTGCTGCATGGCCGGGAGTTCCTTCCGGCTGCGGAAAATGTGCTTCTGCGGGAGACGAAACTCCTTTAAAGAATCCGTCAGAAGCCGGAGGGACCCCTTGTCACAATTCTCCGGAGAAAGTAGAGGGCGAACAGATCTATATCAGTCTTCAGGGAGCACACAGCGGAACAGATCTCCCGGAACTTCTCCGTAAAAGCATGGGCGTATCTGTGCGCGACGATACCTGTGGCGGCAATCGCTTTCTCTCTGTACCCGCAGCATTATTCCCAGAACTGCAGAAGGCAGAGATTGAAGAAGAGAAAAGACAGATTTGGATCAGATCTTATGCCCGGGCACTTCTGCACCAGATGCCGTGCATGCGTATGGAAGATGTTTCACCGCGGAAAACGCTGGGACAGAATGCACTGGGAATCGTGTACCACACCATGAAGTTCTGTGACTACTACGGTTTTGAGTACAGCAGTCTCCGGAAATCAGCAGATAAACCCATTCTTAAAATCGAAACGGATGGGACCGCACAGAACAGCGGCCAGATCACTACACGCCTCGACGCATTCGCCGAGAGCCTGCACCTGAAGGCGGAGGAGAAGCAGGTGGATCATACAGGATATAATAAAAACTATACAGCCGGCTTGGACAGCGGGTCTGCAAGCACAGATGTGGTCATTCTGGATCCCCGCAAAAACATCGTTGGATGGTCTGTCGTTCCGACAGGCTCCGGCGCAGCATCCGGTGCGGAAAAAGCTCTGTCTGAGGCTCTTCTGAAAGCACACCTGGAAAGAAACGATCTGCGAGAGATTGTAACCACTGGTTATGGAAGGGACAGCATCGGAATGGGCAGTCACGCCATTACGGAGATTACCTGTCATGCCCGGGGCGCACATTATCTGGACCCTGAGGTCCGCACGATTATCGACGTCGGCGGACAGGATTCCAAGGTGATCCGGATTGATGAAAATGGAATGGTGCAGAATTTCACCATGAATGACAAATGTGCCGCAGGCACCGGCAGATTTCTTGAGATGATGGCCAGAACGATGGAGCTGTCCCTGGAGGACATGAGCAGCATGGGTCTGAAATGGAAAAACGACATTCAGATTTCAAGCATGTGCACTGTATTTGCGGAATCTGAGGTAGTATCTCTGATCGCCGGGAACACGCAGACCAGCGATATCATCCACGGGTTGAACACCTCCATCGCCAACAGGGTGGCTTCACTGGTGAAAAGAGCGCAGGGCAGTGGCCCCTATATGATGACAGGTGGCGTTGCCCGTAATCAGGGTGTTACAGAAGCTCTGAGCATGCGGCTTGGCGAGAAAATTCGTGTGTCACCATATGCGCAGCTTTGCGGAGCAATCGGTGCCGCGCTGTTTGCAATGGACGATTGATCTGGCTTTCAGTGGGAAAACATTCTATAATAAATAAATGTTCAGGAGGAATATTGGATATGGATATGAGCAGAGGTTCCAAATTTAAGGACGGTGTCCGCATCGCGGCTGCTGCATACCTCATCTACCTTGGAATGCAGGTGATCAGCGAAGCACTAAAGGACAGCACTGAAAAAAAGCAGATACTGTTTATTATTTTCGGCGCTGTCTTTATCGCTGTGGGGGTTGTCATAGGTATCTGGTCGCTGAAAAGTCTGGTCGGCACGGTAAAGGCTGAAAATACCGCTGATCCGTCGGATGACGGGGAGCAGGACGGCACCGACGAAGGTGCAGACTATGCAGGAGGAAGTGCGGAGAGCCCGGCTTCCGCGATCACACAGCAGGACGACGGCACACAGGGACAGGCAGACAGCGTTCCGGTGCGGGATGCTGAACCGTCAGAAGCCGATGGAACGGCAGGTGCGGATGATGTGGACACAGAGAAGAAGGAGCATAAACCAAGCCTTTTTGACAAAGCAGGGGGCAATATCTCCGGAAAATGATTGTGAAAGAGAACGGCTTATTCTTTACGCTTCTTCTTTTCGGATTGCTAATTTTTCCAATAAGCCGGGTGTAATTTTGTGAAAAAACACCAATACCACAAGATGTGGTAGACATAATCGCATATACTGAATAGATCTAGTCTGCAATGCCGAAAAAAGCATATTTTGCGCGCCTTCCGGCGCATCAGACAATTTGCAATCCGGTTCGTTTTCACGTATAATTTACACTGTTTTGAAGGGTGAATTGCTTTTATAAATACTAATAAGACAGAAGGTTGAAGTATTATGATAAATGCAATTCAGGAAAATACGATCGAGGAATACATTAGTTATCTGCACAACGAGAGAGGAATTTCATACAATACAGAAATTTCCTACGAGAGAGATCTGAAGAAGGCAGCGGATTATTTTGCAGAGCATGAGGTCTGCGATTTCTGTGAGGTTACGGAAAACAATCTGAATTCGTACCTGATTTATCTGGAAAGAAGTCACAAATCTGCAGCAACCGTTTCCAGAAATATCGCCTCTTTGCGGTCTCTGTTTCAGTATCTGCTTCGCAGCAAGCAGATCACAGCCGATCCTTCGGACAACCTGAAACCCCCGAAGGTCGAGAAAAAAGCGCCGGAGATCCTGACTGTTGATGAAGCTGACAGGCTGCTGGCGATGCCGGACCGCAGAACCGACAAGGGTATTCGGGACAGGACGATGCTGCGGCTTCTCTATACCACGGGTATGCGTGTCAGCGAGCTGGTTCATTTGGAGATGGGGGATGTGAATCTTGAGCTCGGCTATATAACATGTACCGAACACGGGAAGAAGAGAAGAATCCCGATGGACCAGGGGACGAGGATTGTTGTGGAAGAGTATCTGGATTCTGCACGCGCACATCTTCTCAGGGGAAAGGAGTGTCCGTACATCTTCTGCAACTGTTCCGGAGCACCGATGAGCCGGCAGGGATTCTGGAAGCTTTTGAAAGGTTATGCAGCAGAGGCTGGGATCCACAAGGATATCACACCGCACACCATGCGCCATTCATTCGCTGCACACCAGCTGCAAAAGGGGATGGACATCAAAACCGTTCAGCAGATGCTTGGGCATGCAGATATTTCTACGACACAGATGTACGCCAGAATGATTGGATGAAGCAGCTATCGCTGATAAAAGAGACTGTCACCCGGTTTGATATACCGGTATGACAGTCTCTTTTATTGTCAGCAAAGAGCGGCAATTTCGTAGATCAGCCTTTCTGATTCATCCCATCCGAGACAGGGATCTGTGATGGATTTTCCATAGACATGGTTTTCTGCCCCGATGGTCTGGCATCCGGGCTCCAGATAGCTCTCGATCATAAGCCCCTTTACCAGCTTGCGGACGCGGGGATCATATTTCCGGCTGTTCAGAACCTCTCTGGCAATTCTCGGCTGCTGATCATACTTCTTTCCTGAATTGGAATGATTGGTATCGACGATAACAGCCGGATAGTCAAGTGTAGTATCGGAATAGAGCTTGAGCAGCAGCTCCAGATCCTCGAAATGGTAGTTCGGCACGGATTCTCCGTGTTTATTGGTGGCTCCGCGAAGAACACAGTGTGCAAGCGGGTTGCCATCTGTCTTGTACTCTGCACTGCGGTAAATGAAGGTATGACCATGCTGCGCCGCAATACAGGAATTCAGCATGACGGACATATCGCCGCTGGTTGGATTCTTCATTCCGACAGGAATTTCGATTCCCGAGGCGGTCAGACGGTGCTGCTGGTTCTCTACAGATCTGGCACCGATTGCCACATAGGACAGAAGATCATCGACATAAGACCAGTTGGCCGGGTAGAGCATCTCATCGGCCGAGGTCAGACCAGTCTGCTCCATTGCATGAATATGGATCTTGCGGACTGCAATCAGTCCGGCTTCCAGATCCGGCTTTCCCTCAGGATCAGGCTGATGCATAATGCCCTTATATCCCATACCGGTTGTTCTTGGCTTGTTCGTGTAAATCCTTGGAATCAGCACCAGCTTGTCGGATACCTTGTCCTGAACCTTTGCGAGGCGTTCGATGTATTCCAGTACAGAATCCTCGTGATCAGCGGAGCACGGACCGATAATCAGGAGAAATTTATCAGAAGTGCCCTGAATGACCTCACGGATTTCCTTATCCCGTGATGCCTTCATCTTTTTCAGGTTCTCTGACACCGGGATCCGTTCCTTTAATTCTTCCGGAGTGGGAAGATTTTCCATAAATGTAAAACTCATGCCTTGTCCTTTCACCGGTTCTTTACAACCGGAAGCTTTCTTGGAGTCGTATGCTTCATAAGGCAATGCATACTGTAAAAGCTACGGTAATGATACACCAACGCAAAGTTATTGTCGATACTTGACGCGGCATGGCGGCAATGCTATTCTAAAAAAACCGGAGTAAAACAGTAGGAAATATTTTTCAGTAAAAGGATTTGGTGATTGCCATGAAATTGTCAACAAGAGGCCGTTATGGACTGCGTGCGCTGATCGATCTTGCTGCCCACGAAAAGGATGGGGCTGTTTCTACCCAGAGCATCGCACAGAGACAAAATATTTCTGAGAGTTACCTGGAACAGCTGATCCGCATGATGAAAAAGGATGGGCTGGTTCTCAGCGTCCGCGGAGCCGGCGGAGGCTATCGCCTTGCCAGGGATGCATCCGAAATTTCCGTAGGCGATATTCTTCGCTGCATGGAGGGAAGCCTGGAGGCGGTGGAGTGCCCTGCAATTGATGGAAGTGACTGCGACAGCGCGGATGCCTGCGTATCCAAGTTTGTATGGAAACGGATTAATGACGCGATTGCGCAGGCTGTTGATTCTGTGTGGCTTTCAGAGCTGGTTGAAGAAAGCCAGAGTCTGGAGGACGTACAAAGAAAGCGCAAAATCATAAAAGCCGAGCGGACAGAAAACGAAAAAAATGCCCAGATTATACGGGAAGCACAAAGCCATGGGGTTTATCAGTGAACCTGTAAGCAGGAATATTCTTTGTTTTTCATACCTCGGTATTTGTACTCTTTTCAGAAAAAACATTTACACATCAGCTTTGACATTTAAAAGCAATGCATACAGACTATCTGCGGGCGTGATTACAGATATTTAAGATATTTCATACATTATTTATTTCAGAAGGACCTGACATGATATATTTGGATAATGCGGCAACTACACGAACTGCACCGGAGGTTGTCTCAGAGATGCTTCCCTATTTTTCGGAGCTTTACGGCAATCCCTCCAGTATTTACGGGATTGCGCAGGAAAGCAAGGCCGCAATCGACAAGGCAAGGGAAAGCATCGCACACGTAATCGGCAGCAGGACGGATGAAATTTATTTTACATCCTGCGGAAGCGAATCGGATAACTGGGCGCTGAAAGCTGCCTTTGAAGCATACGGGGATAAGGG
>JAJGAH010000057.1 GCA_020844525.1 Eubacterium sp. | reverse complement strand
ATCCTGAAGATAAGAAGAATGGTGCGTATGACCGCATCATGTTATCAGGATTGCCACCGATTGAATAGATTCGCCGATAAATCAGCAGATAGATTGGCAGATTCGGCAGAACTTCCACTGTTCAAAGAAGATCTGGATATCTATTTTTTCGCATCCCAGAGAGTGAAAGACGGTTCAGAGGAGAATCTTTTCCGAATCCTTCCCAATGCTTTTTTGAACAATGATCCGCTAAATCATGTTGAGACAAAAGATATCCTTGGTAACACAGAGAAAGTGGTATTCGATATTATTTTCCTGACACTGAAACCTCAAAATTTATGTTAATAGAAACCGGGCTAAATCAGTCCTGATCTCTATAGCATTGGTAAGATTACGGAAGCGGATGGCTTCATTCCTAATGCCAATAAGTCAAAGGTGTCAGGTACGGATAAAAAAGTATGAAGCCATTTATAAAAATTTAATCGGAACCTGACACCAGATGCTTCCAGAAATGGCTGCAATGGCGCTCTGGGGAGACAAGCGGTGAAAATGGAATTTGATCGAATGGTATGGCCTTCAGTTTACTATGAAATCATCAGATAAAATAGATCTTGCGCCTTCGCCTGCCTAATGTGGACGCACTGCCGGATGGCCGACCGCTTTTCGATATATTTAAAATTATTCGCACATGCTCCATTGGCTACACAAATACTTAATAAAATCAGGATTTCCGGGAATGCCGCCTCCAGGCTGTGCGAGTCGGGAGAGCTGATTCATGTCTGCTTCTGACAGCGAGAAGTCGTATATTTCCTGATTTTCTTTCATTCGATCCTGCCGTACAGATTTGGAGATAACGCCGATTCCACGCTGGATACCAAAGCGCAGCAGAACCTGTGCAGCGGTCTTTCCGTATTTGTTTGCGATGGCAAGGAGGGCCGGATGCTGGAAAAGCACAGAGTTTCCCTGTCCAAGGGGTCCCCAGGCCTGGAAGGCAATGTCATGCTCCTCACAGAATCGGATCAGCGGATCTGCAGGGTGAATTGGGTTGCTTTCAAACTGATTTACCATTGGGGCTATGTTTGCGTTGACAAGAAAATCCATGAGTAGGGATTCTGTAAAATTGGAAACGCCGATCGCGCAGGCATTACCATTCTGATATTCCTGTTCGAGCATTCTCCAGGTTCCGTAGAGATCACCGAACGGCATATGAATCAGGCATAGATCAACATAATCTGTGCCCAGTGCCTTGAGGGAGGAATAGAAGTCATCCCTTGCTGTTTTCTCACCGATATTGCGCCAGATTTTGGTCGTCAGGAAGATCTGTTCCCGGGGAATACCGCTGTCACGGATGGCTTCTCCGACTTCTCTTTCGTTTCCATATGCTTCAGCTGTGTCGATCAGGCGGTATCCGGCAAGGAGCGCGTTCCGTACAGCCTCTCTGCACTTTTTGGGAGGCACCTTGTAGACTCCGTATCCTGATGTCGGCATGGTAACGCCATTGGCCAGTTTTATCACATGTTTTGATTTTTTCGTTTCAACAGTCCTCATTCTTTTTTCTTGTTTTCATTCAATCCGTCCCTTCCAGTTCTTTCCGATGTACCAGCATTTCCCGATAACAGATCCGGTCGAAAGATATTGGGCACTCTGGAATTCGAAGAGAATCGGGCTTACTTTCTCGTAATCGATTTTTCCGCGTTGATTCAGGCATTCTTCCTGAACCAGCGTATGAACCGGACGCAGGATGTAGTCTGTGAAGTTGCCGATTTCGAACTGGCCGACGACTTGGCATGCCATGGAGACCGGCGCGTCGTCGAGAACAGGCGCATACGCAAGGTCGGTGAAGTGATAGCGGAAGACGTGAGATTTGTCTGTTTTGGCTCCTTTCACGATGCCGCAATAATCAGCAGCCTCCATCATATCCGGATTGACCATACTGACTGAGAGCTCTTTGTGATCCTGTATGCCCGCATCAGAAAAAGCATGGTTTTTGTCAATGCTGACAAGCAGATGTCCGTGCTCAACGACTCCGACATGGGCGATCGGGAGGAAGTTCACTCTCCCCCCACTGACAACCCCTACAATAGTGACGGGCATTGGATAAAGCCCCATGACGCTCCCAATATCTTTCTGCATTTTTCTGCTCCTTTCTTCGATATCCTTACAGTGCCCTGACGGTCTCTTCAACCGGTTTCCGGTTCGTATGCATCGTGGACGGGTGTGCGTCCGGTGCTGCGTAACCGATCGGCATCAGGAGGACCGGCTTCTCATACTTGGAGAGGCCGAATGCCTCTGCGGTCTTTGTGTTCGGAAATACATTGACCCAGCAAGAGGCGATGCCGAGATCCCAGGCCTCGAGCATCATATGGGTCGCCACGATGCTGACATCCTGCTCACCCGAGTGAATGCCGGGCTCAAGCGCATTCTTCCAGTCACTCCGGCTGTCATAAGTGAAGAGAAGGACAGTTTGGGCTCCGTAAATGCAGCGGGAGAGTTCGTTGATTTTATGCAGCGCTGCCTCGCTCTCCAGCACATAGACATGTTGCGGCTGCAGATTGGCAGCGGTCGGCGCGATTCGGCCGGCCTCCAGGATCTGGTCCAGTTTCTCCTTCTCAATCTTCTGACCAGTGAATTTCCGTACTGAATATCTGTTTTTTGCCAGTTCCATAAATGTACTTTTCATATGTGATCATCTCCTTCTTATAGCTGAGTCTGTCCGAGCTCCTCGACAAGCCGCTCCGCAACCTTCTTGCTTGAGAAGGGATTCTGGCCGGTGATCATGCGGGCGTCGGATATTGTAAATTCAGTGAATGGATCACCTTTTACAAAGCTGGCTCCATGTTTGCGAAGTGCGCTCTCACCAAGGAAGGGAACCAGACTATCTGTTCCGTTCATTCGCTCTTCCTCATCGGTAAATCCATTGATTTTCTTCCCCTGTACCAGATAGTTTCCGTCGCGGTCTTTCAGATTCAGAAGGCCGGCCTCGCCGTGGCAGACGCTGGTGATAAAACCGCCGTTTTCGTAGATGCCCTCTGCCAGCTTCTGAAGATCCGTGTTGTCCGGGAAATCCCACATAGCTCCGTGGCCACCGCCAAAATAGATAGCTGCATAGTCCTTCGCGTGCAGATCGGAAAATTTCCTGGTCTGTTCAATCGCCGCTCTGTGAAAAGCCGGATCTGCATAGATGCGCATGGTCTCAGGATCTGCATTTGCAGAAGCAGGATCGACCGGAACACGGCCGCCCTTTGCACTGCCAAAATCAACAGAGTATCCAGCTTTTGTTACTACTTCATAAAAGCTGGTGATTTCCTCCAGCCAGATGCCGGTCTGTTTTGCGCTGCTTCCATAGCTGTCAATATTTGTCTCTGCAATCAAAATCTTTTTCATTTAAGTCCTCTCTTTCCGCCCTGCTCAGGCAGAGCACAGATGCTGTTTTAGGTCGTTTGTTTGCTTTTTTTCTCTTGCTGTGATAAAAATAATACGAACAGATCGGAAATGTAAGTACGCACTTTTTTGTCATATAGTATCTAATTAGAAACTATAAAGAGCGTGTTTTGGATTTCTTGACGCTGTTCGAAGGAGCAGATTGAATGATCCTTTTGCATAGCAGGCGTTGTATAAGATATGAATAAGAGAATCACTTTTGAATAAAGGGAGGTCGTATCTGAGAAAATGAAGAAAGTCAGGAATGTTGATGTTCAGAACAGAAATGAAAATGTGGAGCAGAAACCCTTTCACTGCCCGGTAGAGGCTACGCTCAGTCAGATCGGAGGAAAATACAAGGCCATCATTTTATATCATCTATTTGAAGACAAGGTGCTGCGCTTTCATGAACTGCAGAATTATATGCCAAATGCGACAGCTAAAATGCTTACACAGCAGCTTCGGGAGCTTGAAGCGGATGGACTCATTCACCGGGAGGTATATCCGGTGGTACCGCCGAAGACGGAATACTCCCTGACAGACCGGGGAAAGACATTAAAGGATGTGATTTATCCGATCTGCGCATGGGGACGGGAATATATGGCCGGGACGTTTTGACCAGGGTGGCTGTGTACGATATTTTTGACTTCTGATCAGGGGGCGGCAGATTCATGGCTGATTTTTAAATCAGACTGCCTGAGCAGAGGTTTGTCTGCATGGATAAATTTAATATTTATGGTGGAAGGAGAAAAAGTGACAGATCGAAAGAGGCAAACGGGATATTTTTTATTGATTGCAGTTATTTACTTGATTTTTGTCAGTCTGGGACTTCCGGATTCCCTTCTGGGCTCCGGCTGGCCGGAAATGCAAAGTGCATTTGGCGTACCATCCTCTTATGCCGGATATGTTTCCATGACAATCTCTTTCATGACAATCATATCCGCCCTGGTCAGTCCGAAGCTGATGCAAAAGATACAGACCAAATGGATTGTTATCATTTCTATTCTGCTGACGATCGGTGGTCTTCTGGGTTTCTCTGTCTGCACAGAATACTGGATGCTGTTCCTTGTATCAATTCCCTATGGGCTCGGTGCCGGTGCAATAGATGCTTCCATTAATAATTATGTAGCCTTGCACTACTCCGGCTCCATCATGAACTTTCTGCACTGCTTTTACGGTGTCGGGGCTATGATCAGCCCTTATATTATGGCATCAGCGCTTCGGCATGCGCATTGGAATGAAGGCTATCGCTGGACGGCCTGTCTGCAGAGCACCATACTCTTTGTTTGCATTCTCTCGCTTCCTCTGTGGAAAAAGAATCAGACGGCAGAAGAGGAGGAAACATTAAAAAACAGCGCAGGTATCCGGGAGGCAGTAAAAGAACCGGGAGCGATACAGACACTGGCCGCCTTTTTTGCCTACTGTGGCGGTGAGGCAACCTGCTTTCTCTGGGTACCCAGTTATTTCGCAGGAACAAAGCAGGGACTCGGCGCCGAAACAATTGCTTCTTTTGGTTCGCTGATCTTTGGTGGTCTGATGCTGGGAAGGCTGATCGCAGGATTTATCTCCAACCGGTTTGGTGACAGGAAGATGATCCGTATGGGAATCGCGCTTGAACTCATTGGCATTCTGATCGTCATGCTTCCCTTCCCCGGGTATTTGATCACAGCAGTCGGATTCGTGATCATCGGAACCGGAATGGGGCCAGTCTATCCGGCAATCCAGCATATGGCGCCGCAGAACTTCGGGAAAAAGAACAGTGCGGCCATGATCGGTCTTCAGATGGCTTCCGCCTATGTCGGCAGTACCTTTATGCCGATGGTCTTCGGGCTTCTGCAACAGGCTGTGGGAATCTGGATCATGCCCTTCTATCTGCTGATTTTTGCTCTGATGAACATGGGGATGCTGGAATTTTCCTACCGGAAGTTAAAGAAGACTAAAAACTGAGATATTCTTTTTGGTATAGATATTATCTGCTATCATTGAGGAGTATCTTACGCTATATGGAAGCGAATAGTGTAATAAACGCTGCTACATTCCTGTTTATGCTGGAACGACAGCGTATGGGATGGGGTTCATACGTAACAATTACAATGTTGTCTCCGGATAGAAAAGGAAGGGGAATCAATGGATCTGACGGATAGTCTGATAGAAGAGATCTCAAAAAAATATCACGCAAGCCTGGAATCACTGTGGAAGGCACACCCTGACTATAAGGTTGTCAGGGATTCCTATTCTGGAAAATGGTTTGCCCTTTTTATGAAGGTAAAGGCTGAACATTTAGGTCTGAGAGACTCCGATACAGGCGGCATAGAAGATGACATCCCTGTCGTGAATGTCAAATCAGACCCGGATTTCATCGGCATGGTGATCCAGGCGGAAGGCTTTTTCCCGGCTTATCACATGAACAAACGGCATTGGGTGACAATCAGGCTGGACGGTCCGGTGCCGGAAAGACAGATTCTGGATATGATTGATCGTTCCTGGCACCTCATCTGCAATACACCGACCAGACGGATTTATGAAGCGGTCAAAAAAGTACCCAAGGGCCGCGTGGCTACCTATAGCCGTATTGCGGAACTGGCAGGGAATCCCAGGATGTGCAGAGCAGTTGGAAACGCTCTGCATAAAAACCCTGATCCGGAACATATACCCTGTTACCGGATTGTTAATTCCGAGGGAAAACTGTCCGGCCGCTTTGCGTTTGGCGGTGAAGAAGTGCAGAAAAAACTCCTGGAAGCAGATGGCATTGAAGTTGGTGATGATTACAGGGTTGACCTTGCAAAGTATGGATTCTGAATGCTCTCTGCCACACGAAAGCAGAATCCTTTCAGCACCCCTGCAGGTCCCGTATTTTTCTGTATTCTCTGGTATTCGTAATGCAGAGGTGCGGGAAAATATTTTTTGGTAACGTAACGGTCAGAAATGAATAATCTCCGGTTCCTCTGTAAAGCTGCAGATCTCAGCCGTCGCATTTTTCAGATAAAAGACTGCTGTATTTCCGTCCCCGGCAGTATACATGGACTTAAGATCCGGATTTGCATCCAACATAGCCTGCTGTGCCTCAATTCGTTCATCGTGCACAGCCTCTGCATTCAGCCGAATCCATTTGCCTTTCGCCATACCGCTGATGGCAATCTGCGGATGTGCAAGCATCTGCTGCGCCACTTTTTTCTTCAGACCCGTCTGGATATAGAGCTTATCCTCGAAGATGTTCTGCGCACCGAAGGGACGAACCTGCGGATTGCCGTCCTCATCGACAGTTGCCAGATACCATACCCCTGCTTGTTTCAGGAATTCCAGTACTTTTTCCATATTGTAACCTCCTTGCTTTGTATCAGTTTTGTATGAGTCCTGTCTAATAATTGTTCATGAAAGATGAACAGACACACCGTAATGATTAACAATCCTTTTCAAATAAATAACCCGTCATCGCCATTGAACCAAGATTACAGACATTATTGAAGACCCGGACTTTGTCCCCCTCTGCAGCGCCAAGGCAGTACAGAAGAGGCAGAAAATGATCCGGTGTCGGCACAGCATAGGCTGCGTCCGGCAATTTGTCATAATGGATCACAACATCCTCATCTCCGGAAATAACAGCATCCGTTATTTTCTTATTAAAGCCCAGCGTCATTGGCGTGCCGCCCTCATTGTCCCATTCCACACGCATCAGATTGTGAACGATATTTCCACTTCCCAGAATGAGATATCCCTCATTGCGCAGCGCATCAAGCTGTTTTCCAATCTTATAACTTTCGGCCGCAGAAATACGGCCATTTACTGACAACTGCACAACCGGAATGTCAGCCTCGGGAAACATGTGAACAAGGACGGTCCAGGTGCCATGGTCGATGCCCCAATCATTATTAACGGATACCTGATTTCCGAGGATCTTCTGCACCCGTGCGGTCAGTTCTCCATCTCCCCGGGCAGGGTACTTTACAGCATACAATTCCTCCGGAAAACCGTACATATCATAAATCTGTCTTGGCTGAGGTGCACTCTGAATGTATGTACCATCCGTATACCAATGTGCAGAAATGGCCAGGATCGCCTTTGGCTTTCCGTAGTGATCGACGACGTATCGGCCAATATCCTCCATGCCCTTTGTGATTTCATTATTCTCGAGGGCAATCATTGGACTACCATGTCCTGAAAAAATAACGGGCATTCTCACGTTACGCATTAGACAATCGCCTTTCATCTTGATAAGAAAGATCAAATGATAAATCATGAACTATGATGCATGTTGAACTACGGGACCTCAATCCTATTTCCGTATATGCACAACAAAGCATTGACATAGTCCATTTATTGAAGTAACTTCAGAATATCATATCAAGTATGAAAGTCAATTAGTATCTTTTGAGAGAACTGGTCATTTTCAGGTTACCGCATGGAATCTGATATTATGCTATGATGAAATGGAGAAAAATCAGATGAACGAAACTGTTCGAAAGCAGGGAGACGATTTGTTCGGTATCTGTCCTTATGTTACGACGCAGAAAATACTACAGGGTAAATGGGCAATTCTCATCCTGTACCAGCTGGCGGATGGACCGGTGCGCTTCAATGAACTGCTGCGCAGAATTGAGATCGCGCAGGGAACGCTGTCCAATCAGCTGAAGTATCTGGAAAGGGAGGGCCTTATCCACCGCAGGGTCTACACGGAAGGAACTCTGCGCGTGGAATATGCCCTGACACCGATCGGAGAAAAATTCAGAACAGTTCTGCAGGCGATTGAGGTATGGGGTAACGAATACATCTCCTATCTGAAGACAAATCCTGTACAGAATATCAATCCGGAGGGATGATGAAAATTTACACGTTGTCCGATTATCTGAAGAAGCAGTATGGGAAGAAGATCTATAAGCTTTCCCTGGAATCCGGCTGTACCTGTCCGAACCGCGATGGCAGAATCGGAACGGGCGGATGTACGTTCTGCTCCGCAGGCGGATCGGGGGAGTTTGCGAAATCCTTAAAGGACATCCGCAGTATAGATGCGCAGATTGCTGCGGCCAGGGCCATGGTAGACCGGAAGATCCCGGCATCTATACCTGCTTCTCAAAGAAAATATATCGCTTACTTCCAGTCCTACACGAACACCTATGGTGATACAGAATATCTATATAAGCTATACAATAGCGTCATCCAGCGGGAGGATATCGTCATTCTCTCGATCGGAACAAGACCTGACTGTATTGATGCCGGGAAGCTTGCCATGCTGCAGAAACTGAATGAGATCAAACCTGTCTGGGTCGAATTGGGTCTGCAGACCATACATGATCGTACAGCAGAAAGAATTCACCGGGGATATCCGACTTCTGTATTTACAGATTGTTACAGACGGTTAAAGGAAGCAGGACTGACAGTAATTGTGCACGTGATTCTTGGCCTTCCCGGGGAATCCAGGGAGGATATGCTTTCAACCGTGCGTTTTCTCAGTTCTCTTCAGCCGCAGATTGATGGTATCAAGCTGCAGATGCTGAATATTCTGAAGGGCTCAGAACTTGCTGATGAGTATAAACAGCATCCGTTTCCACAGATGACGATGGAAGAGTACTGTGATCTGGTGGTGGAGTGCCTGAAGCTTCTGCCGGAAGGGACGCTGGTTCATCGGATGACAGGTGACGGGCCAAGAAATCTGCTGATTTCTCCGCGCTGGGTGACAGATAAAAAACGGGTCATCAATCTTTTACGGTTAAAGATTGCGCACGCATGAATGATGTTCAGGGCAATTGAGCATTCCCACATAGCGTTCAATGATGAAACTAAGCCTGAATGTCATTCCAGGATTGTACATTTGAGGAAAAACAATGATGTTTGCCGGACATTCCGATGATACAGAGAAAAACAGAAAAAAGTTTACCATTGTCCTTGAGAAAAAAGCTGAAAAGGACGATCATGTATTCCGTGACACCGCTCTGCCATTTGCAAACTCAGTTACCAGGAAATGCACGACCAGCAATGCTGAAAAAAGAGATTTTCCCGATCACGATACTGTAAGAGAGAGCAGCTCAGATGGCAATGCCGTAAAAGAGGGCAGCGCAGATGGCAATGCTGCAGGAGAGAGCAGTTCAGACGGAAATGCTGCAAGAATATGCTCAGCTGGGAACACGACTATGACAGGGAATATCTGCCCGAAGCCGGATATCCCACAGAAAATCCTTGCGATGGCCCGCCTGTATGAATACGGCGACGGATCGCTTTTGAACAAGGCACAAAATCTCTACCGGCAGGGAAAATTCATGGAAGATTATGAAGACCATGTTCCCTGGAACGGCACGATACACAGGTATTTTACTACCTATCATGATCTGAATCTCCGCCAGCTGCGCGGATATTTTACCTGGCGGACAGAGGTGCGGAAGGGCAGGTATAAACCGATTGCCACCTCGCTTGCCTATCTCTATATATATGAGCTTTTATGCGG